>JAEYFO010000155.1 GCA_023402915.1 Bacillota bacterium
GGTCCACCTTTGTCGGGTCCTTGCCGGAGAACGCGCCGCCGCCGTGGCTGGCATAGCCGCCGTAGGTGACGCAGATGATCTTGCGGCCGGTCAGACCGGAGTCGCCGTGGGGGCCGCCGACGACGAAGCGGCCGGTGGGGTTGACGAGGAAGCGGGTCTTTTCATCGATCAGGCGGGGCGGGAGCACGGGCAGGATCACGTCGCGGATCATGTCCGCTTCGATCTGCTCATGGGTCACGTCCGGGCTGTGCTGCGTGGAGAGCACCACTGTGTCGATGCGAAGGGGCTGGCCGCCTTCGTATTCGAGCGTGACCTGCGCCTTGCCGTCCGGGCGGAGATAATCGATCTTTCCGCTCTTGCGGGCGGCGGTCAGGGAGCGGGTCAGGTTGTGGGCGTAGGAGATGGGCGCGGGCATCAGCTCTTTCGTCTCGCGGCAGGCAAAGCCGAACATCATGCCCTGATCGCCTGCGCCGGTGGCGAAGCGGTCGTCCGATTCGCCGCGCTTGGCCTCCAAAGAGCGGTCAACGCCCAGCGCGATGTCGGGAGACTGGCCGTGCAGGCTGGTCAAAACGGCGCAGGTGTTGCCGTCAAAGCCGTATTCGGCCCTGTCAAAGCCGATGTCCTTGATGACGGAACGGGCAATGTCGGCGATATCCACATAGCAGCGGGTCGTCACTTCGCCCATGACGAGGCAAAGGCCGGTGGTGACGGCGGTTTCGCAGGCCACGCGGGACAAAGGATCCTGCGCGAGCATGGCGTCGAGCACGGCGTCGGAGATCTGGTCGCAGATCTTGTCGGGATGCCCTTCGGTGACGGATTCGGACGTAAAGAGTTTGCGGGACATGGAACATTCCTCCGATCGATAATTTTTGCCGAAAAACCATGCCCGGGTACGCTGGCGGCGCTTCCTGCGCCGGACAAAAAAAGCTCCCGTCCTTTTCCAGGCGGGGGCCGTCGCTCCGTATTGTTTGCAGCAACACCCTCATCTTCCCAGACACGTCTGCGCCTGTGGGAATTGGCACCTTTCCCGCCGGAGACCGGCCGGGCAGGTTGCCGTGGCTTCACAGGGCCCTTCCCTCCACCACTCTGGATAAGGCAATTGTTTTTCGATTGCATACTACTTATAACAAATCGCGGGCCTTCGGTCAAGGCTTTTGGGCAAATTGTCAAAAACTCCTGCGGCGATGTCGTTTCCGGGGCGCAGCCGCCCGGAAAGAAAAGAATTGCCCCAAAGCGGCGGATGCATTATAATTGGGAAAGATTTTTTGAAACCGGCGCTTTGAAACAGACGGGAGGAGCCAACAATGCGAAAGACCCTCGGCTGCATCCGCAGGGCGGATCAGCAGTTCCAGATGATCGAAACCGGCGACAGGGTGGCCGTGGGCGTGGCGGGCGGGAAGGACAGCCTGCTGCTTTTGAACGCTCTGGCGCTCTATCGGAATTTTTCCGCCCATCCCTTCACGCTCGAGGCCATCTGTCTGGGATTGGGCTACGACGAATTCGACGTGTCGGGCATCGAGGCCATGTGCGAAAAGATCGACGTGCCCTTTACGTACGTCAAGACCGACATCAAGGAAGTGGTCTTTGACATCCGCCAGGAGACGAACCCTTGCGCCATGTGCGCAAAGCTGCGCCGCGGCGCGCTCAACAACCTGGCGCGCGAGCACGGCTGCAACAAGGGGGCCCTGGGCCACCACCGCGAGGACGTGGTGGAGACCTTTCTTTTGAGCCTGTTTTTTGAAGCGCGGCTCCATCTGTTCGCCCCGGTGACCTATCTCGACCGGGCGGAGGTGACGGTCATCCGCCCCATGATCTATCTGCCTGAAAAGCACATCAAGGGCGTGGTGCGCCAGCTTCAGCTGCCCGTGGTGAAAAACCCCTGCCCGGCGGACGGCAAGACCAAGCGGCAGGACATGAAGGAATTGCTCAAGACCCTCAACGACGTGGTGCGCGGCGACGCGGCGGCCAAGATCATTCAGGCCATTTCCAACGTCGATCAGTACCTCCTTTGGGACAAGATCGACCGAAAGCCCGTTGATATCGACTGAGCGAAGGGGTTTCCGCACGGGAGCGAATCCGAGAAGCAAAACCCACAAAGTTCGAAAAAGCGGCGTTGGATATTTTTCGCCACAAGAAGCGCGGCGCGTCTGCGCTTTTTTCATGCGGAAAAATCTGTCCAATGGGCAAAGGAGAAGAGAGGGTTTTCAAAAAAGACGGAAATTGTCCGAACGATTTGCAGAATCAATTTGACAATGTTCAAATATAGTGGTACGATTCCCCCATCTCAAACGGAAAGCCTACAGAATTGCTCCGGCACATCACAGGACATACGACAGGGGGATCATCGACATGGAAATTCGCAAAATGCTCTACGAAGGAAAAGCCAAGCAGGTGTTTGCCACGGAAAATCCCGAAGTGGTCATGGTTCATTATAAGGACGACGCGACGGCCTTCAACGGCCTTAAGAAGGGCCAGATCGCCGGAAAGGGCGCCATCAACAACCGCATGTCCAACCTGGCCATGCGCTATCTTGAGCAGCACGGCATCCCCACCCACCTGATCGAGGAGCTGAACGAGCGGGATTCGCTGGTCAAAAAAGTGACCATCGTGCCGCTGGAGGTCATCCTTCGAAACGTGGCTGCCGGCAGCATGTCCAAGCGCCTCGGCATCCCGGAGGGCACGAAGCTCCTGACCCCTGTTCTCGAATATTCCTATAAAAACGACGATCTGGGCGACCCCATGATCAACGACTACCACGCCATGGCCATGGGCATCGCCACGCGGGAAGAGCTGGACGAGATCGCCGCCATGGCGCTCAGGATCGACGAGCTGCTGACGGCGTTTTTTGACGCGGCGGGCATGAAGCTCATCGATTTCAAGATCGAATTCGGCAAGACGGCGGACGGAACGATCATTCTGGCCGACGAGATTTCCCCGGACACCTGCCGCCTCTGGGACAAGGAAACGAACGAAAAGCTGGACAAGGATCGGTTCCGCCGGGATCTCGGCGGCGTGGAGGAAGCCTATGAAGAGGCGTTCCGCCGTCTGACGGCGGAGGCGCACCATGCGTAAGGACCCGGCCTGCGCGCGCTGCGGCCGGCGCAAAGCGCCCGCCTGCCTGGATGGGGAGCTGCACGAAGAATGCGGCGTGTTCGGCGCGTTCAACGGCGGCACGATGGACACGGCGGGGGAGCCCTATCTGGCGCTCCACGCCATGCAGCACCGCGGGCAGGACGGCGCGGGCCTGGCGGCCACGGACGGTGAAAAGATCATTTATCACAAGGGCGTGGGCCTGCTGAGCGAGGTGTTTTCCGACGGTGCGCAGCTCGCGCAGTTTGCCGGGAAAAACATCGTCATCGGCCACGTGCGCTACGCCACCTGTGCCAGCGCCCATACGGTCATCAACACCCAGCCCCTCGTCATGCACAGCCATGGCGGCGGCATCGCCCTTGCCCATAATGGCCACCTCATCAACAGCGCCCAGCTGCGCCGCGAACTGATGGCCGACGGACATCTCCTTCAGACCGAAGTGGATACGGAGGTGTTTTTGCACATCATCGCCCGGGAATCCCGGGGCTATTCCATCGAAAGCGGCATCCAGCGCATGATGGAAAAGGTGCGCGGCTCCTATGCGCTGGTGATGATGACCCCCGGAAAGCTCTATGGCGTGCGCGATCCCTGGGGCATCCGGCCGCTGGTGCTGGGCGTGCGGGAGGGCAGCTACTTCCTTGCGTCCGAATCCTGCGCGTTCGACGCCATCGGCGCGCGGCTGGTGCGGGAAGTGAACCCCGGCGAGATCATCGTCATCGACCGGGGCGGCTATCATTCCATCCAGACGCCGGAACGGGGCCGCCGCATGTGCGTGTTTGAATACGTCTATTTCGCCCGGATGGATTCCGTCATGAGCGGCGTGGGCGTGTGCGGCGCCCGCATCCGTTCGGGGGAACGGCTTTCGGAAGTGGCGCCCGTGGAGGCGGAGCTGGTGGCAGGCGTGCCGGAATCGGCCATTCCCGCGGCCATGGGCTACAGCCGCCGCAGCGGCATTCCCTTCGGGCAGGCGCTCATCAAAAATCCCTATACCGGCCGGACGTTTATCACTCCCGGCCAGGCCAGCCGGGAGCGCTCCGTGCGCATGAAGCTCAGCCCTGTGCGGGAAATGGTGGAAGGAAAGCGCATCGTTCTGGTGGACGATTCCATCGTTCGGGGAACGAACTCCCTTCAGATCGTGGATATGCTCCGGCAGGCCGGGGCGAAGGAAGTGCATATGCGCATTGCGTCCCCGCCGGTACTGTACCCCTGCCATTTCGGCATCAACACCCCCACCAGCAGCCAGCTCATCTCCGCTCAATACGACGAAAAGCAGGTCTGCAAAAAGATCGGCGCGGACTCGCTGGCCTTTTTGCCCATTGCGTCGCTCCAGGAAGCGGTGTCCAAAGACCTGGGGCTTTGCACCGGCTGCTTCAGCGGCGAATACCCCATGCCCGTGGGGCAGGACGATCCTTCGACCTCCTTTTGATCCCGCAGAAGCGGGAAGTCCATAAAAAACAGACGCCTTTGGGAGAGGGCGTCTGTTTTGCGCTTTTGGAAAAATTTTTATTCTTTGGAGGCTTTTCCGGCTTTCAGGCAGGAAACCAGACTGACGAGCGCCGTCACTTCTTTTTCGCAAAGTCCGCTCACGTCAATGGTGCAATGACGGTTCAGTCCCAGAAGATAGTCCGTCGATACGCCGAAAATCTGCGAAAGCTCCACGAGATACTGCGTGGAAGGGACGGAAAGCCCCATTTCCCAGGCGTTGACGCTGGCGCGGGTGATCCCCAGCCGTTTGGAGAGAGCGGCCTGCGTCAGGCCGTGCTGTTCCCGGAGCAATTTGATTCGTTCTGCAATCATGGCGACACCTCTGCTCCAGAGTAGTCTAACCATAATGATATTGCATTATCTAAATGATAATTATAATTGACAAAAGGCGCTGCATTGCGTATGATATATAGTAAATCAGCAAGGAGGAAGGTTGTATGGTTTGTCCAAAATGCGGAAACAGCAGCGTGACGGTAACGAGCGAGATGGTCGGCGGAAAAACGAAAAAGAAGCGCATGGGCCTGCTCTGGCGGCTGGGACGGATGATCCTGATGATCTGCACGCTGGGGCTGTGGGGGATCTTTGGAAAGAAGTCGGGGACGGAAAAAACGACTTATAAGAACAAAACCGTCGCGATCTGTCAGAACTGCGGATACAAGTGGGACGTGTAAGCGGCGGTGAAAGGCCGAACAAAAAACAGACGCCTTTGGAAGAGGGCGTCTGTTTTGCGCTTTTGGAAAGGACAGGGGTTGGATGGTTGCCGGTGGTTCTTTGGCCGTTTGATGGCTTTGCCGGCGGACTTTTGGTGTGGACCGCCCGCCGTTTACTGTGGCTCGGGCAGCTCCTTCGAGGTGGGCAGATTTTTGTTTCCCTTGCCCAGCATCATGCAGATGATGCCAACGAGGAAGCAGGAATAATAGGTGATCGTGCGCCAAAGCAGCATGGCCGGGGCGATGGAAGCGGCGCTGAAGAACATCAAAAACAGCATGTAGAAGCTGCCCTCCGCCGCGCCCGAACCGCCGGGCAGCGGAATGAACGACGAGATCGAATAGACGTAGGCCGCCGCCGCCATCATCAAAAACACCGGCGTGGACGTGAAGCCAAATCCGCGATAGAGGCAGTAGGGGATGAGATAATACCCCGCCAACTGTACCAGCGTCACAGCGCAGGAAAGCGCCTGATCCCGGTCGGCCGAGGAGAACGTCCGGGCAGAGCTGTGGAACAGCTCCAGTTGGCGCTCCATGGTGGCCGTGGCCCGCTCCGGGTTTTTGAGCAGGTGGATCCTGTGGAGCAGGCGGATGCAGCCGCCGCCGATGGAACGGGTCAGCCGGGGCGAGCGGGAAAGGAGGATCAGCGCACCGAGATACAGCACGTTGATCGCCATGGCCGCCAGCGTGATAATCACGAATTCGCTCACGTTTTCGCGGAAAAAGCCGTAGGCATAGACCAGCGCCGCCGTGAAGGCCACGGTCGAGCAGAACTGGAACACGATAGTGCGCCGCGTCAGGATGGAACCGGCGTTGCCGGCGCTGATGCCGTCGTTGACGGTCATCTCGTAAAGCTGCATGGGCTGCCCGCCCGAGGCAAAGGGCGTGACGGCGTTATAGAGCTGGCCGATCATGGCCACGCGCAGCGTCCGGGAAAAGCGGCGGGTGGGGTAAAGATGATGGATCAGCACATGAAGCCCCAGCGCTTCACACAACCAGTACAGCAGCATACAGCCGACAGCCGCAAGCAGCCAGGTGGGATTGAGCCGGGCAAAGGTTTCGTAAAAATTCTCCAGACCCGTGCTGATACAGAAATACGCCATCATGCCGACAGAAATGACGATGCCGATGATGGTGAAGAGGTTTCGTTTCAAAAAAGCTTTCATCAGACCTTACGTTCTCCTGTGATGGATGAGATGGGGTCAAGGGGCAGACATTTATATTTTATCGTGTTGCGGCCAAAAAGGAAATGAGAGATTTTTTACATTTCAAAAGAAAAATCGGGGAAATTTGACTGGGATTGAATAAATATGAGAGATTTTTGGGGAAAATCGGAAATGGAGCGAAAGTTTATTTGAATTTTAACATAATTATCCTGAAAATATTCTGAAAAGCCGGAAATCGGGAGAGGAAAATTTTTGAGCCGAACCAAAAGACGAACGGAAAAACGAACGCCGCGTTAAGAAAAGTTTACACCGGCTTAACAGTTGGTTTATGCGCCCGTCGTACACTGATAACAGAAACGTAAAGAAGAAAAAACAGGGCGCGGCGGAACGGTTTTACAAAGCGGCGCGGAGAGGACGGGATCTCATGACACTGCTCGATGGTCTGAAATTGCTGGGAGGACTGGGAATCTTCCTTTATGGAATGCACCTGCTGGGCGAAAGCCTGGAAGCGGCGGCGGGCACGCGGCTCAAGGGGCTGATCGAGGCGCTGACGAAGAACCGGTTCATGGGCGTGCTGGTCGGCATGCTGGTCACGGCGGTCATCCAAAGCTCCTCCGCCACGACGGTCATGGTGGTGGGCTTTGTCAACGCCGGGTTGATGACCCTTTCGCAGGCCGTGGGCGTCATCATGGGCGCAAATATCGGCACGACCATCACCGGCCAGATCATCGCCCTGAAGGTGGACGAGCTGGCGCTGCCGCTGATCTTCCTCGGCGTGATCCTGATGCTCAGCACGAAGAAAAATGTGCTCCGCCATACGGGCGGCGTGCTGGTGGGCCTTGGATTGCTGTTTTTCGGCATGCAGTATATGTCCGGCGCGATGAAGCCCCTGCGGGACGTGCAGGCCTTCCGGGACTTCATGACCAGCTTCTCCAACCCGCTCATCGGCGTGCTGGCCGGCGCGCTCTTCACGGCGGTCATCCAGAGCTCTTCGGCTTCTGTCGGCATTTTGCAGTCCCTCTCCATGGAGGGCCTCATCGGGATCGACAGCGCGATCTTCGTCCTTTGCGGCATGAACATCGGCACGTGCGTGACGGCGCTGCTGGCCTCCGCCGGGACGAACCGCACGGGCAAGCGGGCGGCCGTGGTGCATCTGCTCTTTAACGTCATCGGCACGGCGCTGTTTTTGCTGGGAGCGACGCTGCTGCCCGTGGGCCGCTGGATGGAAGCCATGCGGCCGGGCGACCCTGCCGGGCAGATCGCCAACGCCCACACGATCTTCAATATCGCCGCGACGATCGTGCTCTTCCCCTGCGCCGGCCTGATGGAAAAGCTGGCCTGCCTGATCGTGCCGGGAAAGGAGCAGGCCGAAAGCGAAATGCACTTGCAGTATCTGAACGATCTGGTGCTGTCCACGCCTACCGTGGCCGTGGCGCAGGTCAAGCGGGAGCTGGAGCGCATGGGCGGCATTGCGCTGGAAAACTTCAACCGGGCCTGCACGGCCTTTGAAACGCAGGACGAGAGCCTGATCCAAAAGGTGGAAGAGACGGAAAAGACGCTGAATTTCCTCAACAAGCAGATCACTTCCTATATGGTGAAGGTGGCCACGCTGGAAATTCCCGATCAGGACGCGAAGAACCTCGCCAGCTATTTCCACGTGGTGAGCGACTTTGAACGCATCGGCGACCATGCGGAGAACATTTCGGAATATGCCGCGGCGCGCATCAAGCAGAAGCTGCATTTTTCTCCGGCGGCGGCGAAGGAGCTTTCCGGTATGGCTGCGGAGGTGGCGCAGATCGTCGGCGCGGCCATCCGGCTCTTTGACGAAGAGGGCAGGGACGCGCCCCTCAAGGAGGAGATCGACCGGCTGGAAAACGACATCGACGAGCAGACCCGCATCCTGCGCGACAGGCACATCGAGCGCCTGGGCCGCCGCGAATGCGACCCGGCGGCGGGCATGTATTTTGTGGACATGATCACGAACATGGAGCGCGTGGCCGACCATGCCACGAACGTGGGCTTTGCGCTGCTCAAGGAAACGCGCGCGTAACAAGCAAAACGGATCCGGGGCAAAGCGCTTTGGTTTCAGAGTGTCGAAAAAGCGGCCGGGCGCCGCTTTTTTGCGTTTTGCGGGTCTGCCTCTTCCGCGTTCGCTTCCGGACGGCAAAAACCCGCAGGCAACAAACCCCGTGGGGGGTCTCCGTTCTGGCGCGCAGGTCGTCAGAGCCGGAAGCGTGGAACGGCAAAAACCGGGGCAAAACGCTCCGGTTTGCTGTTTTTGGGGAAGTTCTTAAAATATGAAAGTGCGAAAAAAGACCGATTGCCGCGCGCCCTTCAAAACCGGCGATCCAGCAGCTCAGCCGATCGTCAGCTCGTCGTAGCCGGTCTGGGGGTCAAAGGCGCGGGAAAAGGCCGTTTCTTCGAGCGCGAGCAGCACCAGCTCACAGGTGGTGTTGACGAGGCAGCCGGGCATGAGATGGCCGCCGAGGGCGGAAAGGTCTTTTCGCGAAAGAGCCAGGTGCAGGTGGCAGCCGTCCGGGGAAAGCGTGCCGTGGGCGGAGAGGATCTCCATGTCCTCGACAAGATGATGGACGGCCTGTCCGCCCGCGTCCCGCAGGCAAATTTCATACAGGCAGCCCACAGCGCTCACCACCGCCCCGGCGGAAATGTTTTCGCGGCGGACGATGGATTCGATGGAGCGGAGCAGGTCGTCGCCCCGGCGCAGACGGACGCAAATGCAGCGCATGAAAGTTCCTCCTTTGGAAAGTGAAGTTGGAAAACAGGGTTGAAAAGCAAAGGGATTTTTGAAAACAAGAAAAACGCTCCGTGGGAAAACGCCCGCAGCGGCGGAGCCCTCAAAAGCATCGGCGGGCAGGGGCGTTTCGGTGGAATGGAACGCTTTTCAAACAGAAGCGCGGCGCTGTTTTGAGCGTAGCACTGTCAAAAGAAAAACGCAATTCGAACGATCCTGCAAAAATCGGCTTTTTTATACAGAAAAACCGGATTTTCTGCATGAAACGTCTTGAAAGTTTGCATGTGCCGCAGTAAAATGAACCCGTTGGCCGGGACGAACCGGCCGAGTAGGAATTTCCCATGGCGCAGCGGAAGCGACGCAAAGCCTGCCCGGTTTCGGGCTGAAGGGCTGCGGCCGTTTTGCGGAGGAGCCGCTGCGGGGGAAAAGTATGCAGAATGGAAGGAAGAACGAACCATGAAACAGCTTGCAAAGATTCTCTCGCTGACCGTTGCCCTGCTGCTGGCGCTGACGGCGCTGACCGGCTGCTCCTCTTCGGCCCCTGCCGCCGACGCGACGGACGCTCCTGCCGCCGAGGGCAAGACCTTCAAGATCGGCATCCTTGAGCAGATGGAGCATCCGGCCCTCGACGCGGCGCGCGAAGGCTTTATTGACGGGCTGGCCAAGGCGGGTCTTGTCGACGGCGAAAACATCACCATCGACTATCAGAACGCCCAAGGCGGGCAGGATAACTGCGTGACCATCGCCAATAAATTTGCCAACAGCGGCTGCGATCTGATCCTGGCCATCGCCACGAACGCCGCGCAGGCCGTCGCGGGCGTGACGGACAGCACTCCCGTGCTGGTCACCGCCGTGACCGACCCCGCCGCTTCCCAGATCGTTGCGGACAACAACGCGCCCGGCGGAAACGTCACCGGCACGAGCGACCTGACCCCCTGCGCCGAGCAGATCAAGCTGCTCAAGCGCATCCTGCCCGACGCGAAGAAAGTGGCCATGCTCTATTGCTCGAGCGAATCCAACTCCAAGGTGCAGATCGAGCTGGCCAAGAAGGCCGCGGACGAAGCGGGCCTTGAATACGTGGACGCCACCGTCTCTAACGCCAATGACATCCAGCAGGTGGTCGAGTCCCTCGCGGGCAAGGTGGACGCCATCTACGTTCCCACCGACAACGTCATCGCCAACGGTATGCCCACCGTCGCCTCCGTGGCCACGTCCATCGGCATCCCCGTCATCTGCGGCGAAGAAGGCATGGTCGAAAACGGCGGCCTTGCCACCTATGGCATCAACTACTATAACCTCGGCCTGCTCACCGCGACGCAGGCGGTCGATATCCTCGAAAATGGCGCCGATCCCGCCACGATGCCCATCCAGTACCTGAGCGACTGCACGCTGACCCTCAACGAAGAAGCGGCCGCCGCGCTGGGCATCACCTTCTCGCAGGACCTGCTCGACGAAGCAGCCGCTGCGAAGGACTAAGCTCCGCCGCGAAAAAACGCATCCGCAGGCGGACCGGCGGAATCACAAAACAGCGCAAACGGCTTTCGGCACAGGGAAATCGCGACTGTTGACCGAAAGAAAGGCAGGGCGGAAAAACACAGCCGCCCTGCCCGGTTTGTATCTGCGCGGCAGCGGCGAAAACGCTCTTTTGCCGGGCGGAGGCGCAGCACGACGGAATCGGAGGATATGGAACAATGGAAGGGATTTTGCTGGCGATGCAGGGCGCGCTTTCGC
>JAEYFO010000162.1 GCA_023402915.1 Bacillota bacterium
TACCATCCCCATCAGTTCGTCTACATGGTCGAAAAGGGCGAGATCGAGCCGCTGATGGCCTCGAAATCCCTGTATAAATGCCTCTCCTGCTTTGCCTGCGTGGAACGCTGCCCCCGCGGCGTGGAACCCGCCAAGCTGGTCGAAGCCGTCCGTCTGCTGGTCATCCGCCGGCAGGGATGCAATCACCTCAGGGCGGACGACATTCCCGCGCTTCTCGACGACGACCTGCCCCAGCAGGCCATTGTCAGCGCGCTTCGCAAATACAGCAAATAAGGAGGAAAAACCATGCAGCGCATAGGCGTGTTCGTATGTTGGTGCGGCAGCAACATCGCCGGCACCGTGGACGTCAAGGCTGTTTCCGAAGCCCTGAGCCACGAGCCCGGCGTGGTGTTCTCCGCCAACTATCAATATATGTGCTCCCAGGCGGGCCAGGACATCATCAAGGACGCTATCCGTGACCATCAGCTCACGGGCGTCGTCGTGTGCTCCTGCTCCCCCCGGATGCACGAGGCCACGTTCCGAAAGACCGCCACGGCCGCCGGTCTCAACCCCTATATGGTAGAGATCGCCAACATCCGCGAGCAGTGCTCCTGGATCCATAAGGACATGACCACCGCCACGGAAAAGGCCATCATCCTCGGCAAAGCCGCCGTGGCCAAGGTCCACCTCAACGCTCCCCTGACTGCGGGCGAAAGCCCCGTCGTCAAGCGCGCGCTGGTCATCGGCGGCGGCATCGCGGGCATCCAGACCGCCCTCGACATTGCCGAAGCCGGCTTCCCCGTCGACATCGTGGAAAAAGAGCCCACCATCGGCGGCAAAATGACCCAGATCGACAAGACCTTCCCCACCCTCGACTGCGCGGCCTGCATTCTGACCCCCAAGATGGTCGATTGCGCGCAGAACGAGAACATCAAGATCTATTCCTACAGCGAAGTGGCCGCCGTGAAGGGCTTTGTGGGCAACTTCACCGTCACCATCAAGAAAAAGGCCCGCTACGTGGACGAGACCAAATGCACCGGCTGCGGCCTCTGCACGGAAAAGTGCCCCCAGAAGAAGGTGCCGAACCTCTTCAACCTGGGCATGGACAACCGCCACGCCATCTATATCCCCTTCGCGCAGGCCATCCCGAAGGTGGCCACCATCGACCCGGCCTACTGCACCATGCTCAAGACCGGCAAATGCGGCGTGTGCTCGAAGGTCTGCTCCGCCGGCGCCATCGACTACAAGCAGCAGGATCAGCTTATCGAAGAAAAATACGGCGCGATCGTCGTGGCCACGGGCTTCAATCCCATCAAGCTGGACGATTACGACGAATTCGCCTATTCCCAAAGCAAGGACGTCATCACCTCGCTGGAGTTTGAGCGCCTGACCAACGCCGCAGGCCCCACCAGCGGCACGCTCCTGCGCCCGTCCGACGGCAAGCATCCGCACACCATCGTGTTCGTCCAGTGCGTGGGCTCGCGCGATACGTCCGGCTGCGGCAAGCCCTACTGCTCGAAGATCTGCTGCATGTACACCGCCAAGCACGCCATGCTCACCCGGGAAAAATATCCGGACACCGACGTGTACGTGTTCTATATCGACGTGCGTACCCCCGGCAAGAACTTTGACGAGTTCTACCGCCGCGCCGTGGAAGAATACGGCGTTCACTACATCAAGGGCATGGTCGGAAAAGTCGCGCCCCGCGCCGACGGCAAGCTCATGGTGCAGGCCAGCGACCTCATCGCAAACGAGCAGCTTCACATCGAAGCCGACCTGGTCGTTCTCGCCGCCGCCATCGAGCCGGATAAGTCCGCCCGCCCCCTCGCGACGATGCTCACCGCCTCCATGGACACCAACGACTTCTTCACCGAAGCCCATCCCAAGCTCCGCCCCGTGGAAAGCCCCACGGCGGGCGTGTTCCTCTCCGGCGTGTGCCAGGGCCCCAAGGACATTCCCGAAACGGTTTCTCAGGCCAGCGCCGCCGCCGCCAAGGTCATCGGCCTGCTGGTCAAGGATAAGCTCACCTGCAACCCCTGCGTCGCCCATTCGGACGAATGGATGTGCAACGGCTGCTCCTCGTGCGAAAAGGTCTGCCCCTACGGCGCGATTTCCTATGTTGAGAAGGAATTCCGTATGCCTGACCGCACGACGGCCATCCGCCGCGTCGCCGTGGTGAACGAAGCGGTCTGCCAGGGCTGCGGCGCCTGCACGGTCGCCTGCCCCTCCGGCGCGATGGACCTCAAGGGCTTCTCCAACAGACAGATCATGGCGGAGGTGGACGCGATATGCAAGTGACCGAAACGAAGCAGTTTACGCCCAAGATCGTGGCCTTCTGCTGCAACTGGTGCTCCTATGCGGGCGCCGATCTGGCCGGAACGAACCGGCTCAACTACCCGGCGGACGTGAAGATCATCCGCGTCCCCTGCTCCTGCCGCGTCAATCCCCTGTTCATCCTGCGGGCGTTCCAGCGCGGCGCGGACGGCGTGATCCTGTGCGGCTGCCATCCCGGCGACTGCCATTACACCTCCGGCAACTACTATGCCCGCCGCCGCATGACGCTGCTGTTCTCGATGCTTGATTACCTCGGCATCGAGCGCGAGCGCACCCGTGTGGAATGGGTGTCCGCCGCGGAAGGCGCCAAGTTCGCCGCCACGATGAACGACTTCGTCGAAACCGTCACCCGGCTCGGCGAGAACAAAAGATTGGGGGATCTCAGATGCAAGGAATGATGATTGCCCGCGCCAAGGAGCTGCTCGAAAGCGGCGCCGTGGACCGCGTTCTGGGCTGGAAGGCCGGCGAGTTCGTCTACGACGTGACCCCCGCCGTCTTTACCAGCGCCGAGGAACTGGACGCAGGCTTTGTCTATGACGAATTCTGTGGTCCGAACCTGTCGAAATACCTCATCAAGGAATCCCGCAGGGGCGGAAAGGTTCTGGCCTTCCTCAAGCCCTGCGATACCTACAGCTTCAACCAGCTCATCAAGGAGCACCGCATCCTCCGCGAAAACGTCTATCTCATCGGCGTGCCCTGCGAGGGAAAGACCGACGGCGAAATGCTCAAGGAAGCGGGCGTACGCGGCATCACCGGCATCCGCACTGAAGGCGACGCCTTCGTCATCGATACGCTCTACGGCGAAAAGACCGTCAAAAAGGCCGATGTGCTCCATGAGCGCTGCCTGTGCTGCAAGGGCAAAAAGCACGTCGCTTACGACGAGCTGCTGGGCGAAGAGGGCGAGCTGAACCCCGAAACCCACCGTTTCGATCAGGTCAAACAGCTCGAAGCCATGACGGCGGACGAACGCTTTGCCTTCTGGCGGGGCGAATTGTCCCGCTGCATCCGCTGCAACGCCTGCCGCAACGTCTGCCCGGCGTGCAGCTGCGAAAAGTGCGTGTTCGACAACGACGCTTCCGGCGTTGCCCAGAAGGCCGCGGCGGACGATTTTGAAGAGAACATGTTCCACATCATCCGCGCTTTCCATGTGGCCGGACGCTGCACGGACTGCGGCGAATGCTCCCGCGTCTGCCCGCAGCACATCCCGCTGCACCTGCTCAACCGCAAGTTCATCGCCGACATCGACCGGTTCTACGGCGATTATCAGGCCGGCGAGGACACGGAATCCCGCGCGCCGCTCAACACCTACAGCACCGGCGACGTGGAACCCAGCATTGTCTATGAAAAGGGAGGGAACCGCTGATGCTGAAACTTTCCCTCGAAAAACTCGACGCTTTCTTTGCCGCCATCGCCGAAAAAGAAGCGCTGTATCTGCCGGTGGACAATTCCGCCGG
>JAEYFO010000166.1 GCA_023402915.1 Bacillota bacterium
GTCGTGTATTGCTTCATGCTCTATTTCATGTGCACCAGCTACGCGAAAATGGCCCACGGCGTTGGCGATGAAGGGTGCGCCCACCATTTCATCTCCCATATGTGGGTGGACATCGTCGCCACCGCCCTGGAGATCGTCGCCCACCTCTTCGGTCTGGAGGGAATTCCCTATTATATTGTTTCCGTCGTGTGCATCGTGTGCGAGATCATGCTCATGACCCATATGTGGCATTTCTACCGCCATTATGACGGTCATCTTGCAAGCAACGGTGCCTACGCCTGAGATTGCTGCTTCGTTTTGCCGCCGGGCTTTCGTCGGTTCTGCCGCCTGCCCGGCGGTTTTTTTTGCGCCCGTTTCCCGGCTGTTTTCCAAAAAGTGCAAAAAATTTTCGGGTGAAGTTTTGGAGAAAATTTGCCCGCACGAATTTTCAATACAAGTTGCTGCGGAACGAATTGTTTTCACCCGGTGAGAATTTGTCATGGGCACGATCAGATTCCCGCAACCGGACAAGAGGAAAGACAACTTGTATGCTTTTCGCTGGAGAGATGCGGCGCGCTTTCTTTTCAAAACAAAGAAAATTGACCGAAAACGCCAAAAAACACCGATTTTCCGGCGGGATTTTCCGATGAAACAGCGCAGGATAGAGGGAGGTTGTTTGAAATCAAAGAGAAAAGCAGGCTGTTAGAAAAACAGTAAATCGCGGTTTGACGAAAATAAAACGTGAAATTACGAAAATATTTTACAAAAATGCGATGAAAAAACCAATCGCAAAGGCGAAACCACCAGCGCCGCGCAAGAAGAAATCATACAGGTTATATGTGGTATCTTATGTACCAGACATGTGTTGACAAAACGTTTGATTTGTTGTTAAAATGTCTGCGTAAACCGGCGGACGTCCCAAGGGGAGCCGCCCGAAAAACACCTCTCACCAGAGAAATTCAGAGCATGGAGGAACAACTATCATGATGACTGTGGACCAGTTTGCAAAGCATTTCGACCTGGCATGGCTCGCTCCCGACGCTCAGGAAAAGGACATCATCGCCGCTTGCGCCACCGCCGCCAAGTATAAGGTCAACTCCGTCAACGTCAATTCCTGCTGGGCCGCCCTGGCCAAGAAGGAACTCGAAGGCACCGGCGTCGGCCCCAGCGCCGTCATCGGCTTCCCCTATGGCGCCTGCATTTCCGAGTGCAAGTATCTCGAGCTGGAAAAAATGGTCGAGCTGGGCTGCACCGCCTGCGACATGGTCGTCAACATCGGCGCCATGAAGGATCATAACTACGCGCTCGTCGAAGCGGAGATCAGGAAGTTCGTCGAGATCTGCAAGCCCGCCAACTGCGACACCAAGCTGATCTTCGAAGTGGGCTTCCTGACGGATGAAATGATCGCCGATCTGACCAGGATCTGCTGCGATGCCGGCGTGACCTACGTCAAGACCGCCACCGGCAGCCAGGCGTTCCCGGACATCAAGCAGGTCAAGATCATGAAGGCCAACCTCTCCGGCGATACGAAGATCAAGGTCTCCGGCGTGCCGCGCACCTTCACGCTGCCCGCCGCCATGTATGCCTTCGATCACCTCGGCGTCAGCCTCATCGGCACCCGTTCCGCCGGCAAGATCGTCGCCGCTTACGCCGAATATCTCGAAGAGATCAAGTAAGCGACGAGCAGGGAGCGATGAGCAATGAGCAATGAGCAATTGGCAAAAGGCCGCTCCCGCCGTGTTTCAAAACAAGTCGACCCCATTGCGTGAGCCTCATTTTGTCCCGCGCGGCAGCGGCCGCGCCTGAGCGTACACGGAGCAGACCGGTTTTTTCCATCGAAAACAGCCGGTTTGGCCCGTGTATCTTCAGATAGGGCGCGCAATCGTTTTCTTTTTCACGAGGTTTCCCATCCGGAAGTTCCGGTGTTTCCTTTCTAAAAAAGCGTATCCATTCAGGCGAAACTCAAAAAAATACGCCCGCTTCTCCGGCAGGGGCGCAAAGCACGCAGCCCGTTCATTCAATCAATGCTGGAGGAAGAAAAATTATTTTTTAACATTTCTTTTCCGTTTCCGTTCATTCCGCAACTCATCCGCTGTGCAAAGAAGAAGGAGGTACCCATGTCCAAGTATTTCGTTTCCATCGACCTCGGCACCACCGGCACCAATGCAGTCGTTTTTGACGAAAAGGGAAACATCGCCGGCATCGGCTCGTTCGACACGCCCACCTATTTCCCGCGCCCCGGCCATGTGGAACAGGATCCCCACGAAGTGGTCGATCTGCTTTACAGCGCCACCAAATACGCCGTCGCCAAATCCGGCGTCGATCCCAAGGACATCGCCGGCATCTCCTTTAGCCACATGTGCTGCTCGTTCGTGCCCGTGGACAGGGAGGGCAACTTCCTGCACCGCATGATTTTGTGGAACGACTTCCGCGGCGAGGAAATGTTCCCCTTCATGAAGGAAAAGCTGGCCGAGCACGGCATCTCCGAGCTGGACGACTACAACTTCACCGGCTATCCCTTCGGCCCGCTGGCCACCACGCCCAAGTTCCTGTGGATCAAGAAGTACATGCCCGAAGTGTACGAAAAGACCTACAAGTTCATCGGTCTGGAAGCGCTCATGATCTCCTCCTTCACGGACAATCATGACGAATATTGGGACGATAAGCCCGGCCTGACGTACACCAAGCTCTCCAACAACGACACCTTCGAGCTGGATCCCTTCCGCGCCGAGCTGTACGGCATCGACATCAACAAGTATCCCGGCCGCAAGGATCCCGGCGCGTTCGTGGGTACGGTGCCCGCCCGGGTGGCCAAGCTGACCGGCCTGCTCGAAGGCACTCCCGTCTACGCGGGCGCGGGCGACCAGCGCTGCGCGGCCGTGGGCGCAGGCGTTGCCGAGGACGGCATGATCTCCGGCGTTCTGGGCACGGCGGGCGTGATCCACGCCTATTCCTCCAAGCCCGTCCGCCATCCCGAGGGCAAGATCTCCATCATGGGCCATGCCGGCACCGGCCATTGGCAGGTGGAAGGTTCCTCCAACTCCGGCGCGTCCTCCCTGCGCTGGTACCGCGACGTGTTCGCCCAGACCGAA
Organism: Bacillota bacterium; assembly: GCA_023402915.1. Taxonomy (GTDB): domain Bacteria; phylum Bacillota; class Clostridia; order Christensenellales; family CALWSW01; genus JAEYFO01. The sequence continues at coordinate 3,072 of JAEYFO010000166.1, forward strand.
GTGGCGTTCTCCAAGCTCTCCGGCAAGGACGTGTACTCCATCATCTCCGATCTGGCGGCCAAGTCCCCCGTCGGCGCGAACGGCGTGATCTACGCCCCCTGGCTGGGCGGCTGCGACTGCCCGCGCTTTGACGGCAACGGCCGCGCCACGTTCACGGGCATTTCCTTCTCCCACAACAAGAACGACATCGCCCGTTCCGTGCTCGAGGGCGTCTGCTACGAAATGCGCTCCATGATCGACGACGCGGACCGCACGCTCGGCTTCCGCACCGAGACGCTGCGCACCGTGGGCGGCGGCGCCAAGTCCCGCCTCTGGAACCAGATCCAGGCCGACGTTTACAACAAGAAGATCGAGACCCTCAAGTGCGCCGAATCCACCGCGCTGGGCGCTGCGCTCTTTGCGGCCATCGGCTCCGGCACCTACAAGGACGTTCACGAAGCCATCGCCAACATGGTGCAGGTGGACTACTGCCTCGAGCCCATCCCGGAAAACGTCGCCCGCTACGAAGAGCTGTACCAGATCTACTGCGAGCTGTATGAGGATCTGGCCAAGCGCGTGTTCCCGGCCATCAAGAAGTACCAGGATCGCTGCTTCGAGGCGTAAGCAGAAAAAACTGCGGGGAGGGGACGGGTCAGTCCCCTTCTCCATGAAAAAGCAGAGCAGGCCCGGCCGCGTTGTCCCGCCGTGAAAAAGCCGCCGGGGAGCCCCGCGTGCGCGCCGTCTCATCCCCAATGAGCCGCTTGGAAAAAGAGCAGTCCGCTGCGGCGCGGGTCATCCGGCTTGAAAAAGCATGAGTTTCCGCAGTACAGTCCGCAAGGGGCGTTCTCCGCAAACCGGCTGCCGCGTCCCAATGGGAGGATCGGCCGGTCAAAAAAGAACGGTGCGGCGCGGCCTGCCCGCCTGAAAAGGGAAAAGGGTCGTCCGGCGCGGCGCTTCCGTTTTGAAAAAAAGCGGCCTTCCGGGCGCGGGCAGCCCTGTTTTTCAAAAAAAGTCGATCCCTTAAACCCCCAACCAAATTGTTCCGGCGAAGGGCGGTCTCTGCGCTCTTTGCGTCCCGTCTGAAAAAGGAGAAGTATCATGACCTTCACGTTTTACACCGCAAACAAAATCGTCTTTAAGCAGGGCGCGCTGAAAGAAGCGGGCGCGCACATCGGCCATCTGGGCAAGAAGTTCCTCATCGTGGTGGACCCCTTCTTCGCCACGTCCCCCCATATGGACACGCTGACCAGCCAGCTCAGGGAAGCGGGCGCGGATTACGTGGTGTTCAGCGAAGTGCGCGGCGAGCCGACGGTCGATCTGGTGGACGAAGTGAGCGAATTTGCCGTCAGGAACGGCTGCGACGCGGTCATTTCCCTCGGCGGCGGCAGCTGCATCGACGTGGGCAAGGCCACGGCGGCCATCATCACCAACGGCGGGCCGTCGCAGGACTACCTCGAGGTGGTCGGCAAGGGCAAGAAAGTCACGAAGGAACCCGTGCCCTTTGTGACCATCCCCACCACGGCGGGCACCGGCTCGGAAGTGACGAAGAACGCCGTTCTCGGCTCCAAGACCCAGGGCTTCAAGCGCTCCATGCGCGACGACAAGATGGTCGCCACGGTGGCCATCGTCGATCCGCTCCTGACGGTGGGCTGCCCCAGGAAGGTCACGGCCAACTCGGGCATCGACGCCATGACCCACCTCATCGAGGCGTACACCACCTTCCGCGCCACCCCCATCAGCGACGGTCTGGCGCTCAAGGGCATCGAGCTGGCGGGCAGGTATCTCCAGCGCGCCTATGAAAACGGCGAGGACATCGAGGCCCGCGAGGGCATGTGCGCGGCGGCGCTGCTGGGCGGCATGGCGTTCGCCAACTCCGGCCTGGGCGCGGCGCACGGCTTCGGCATGGCCTTTGGCATCAAGTATCATCTGCCTCACGGCGAGGCCTGCGGCATCGCGCTGCCCCATGTGGTGCGCCTGAACGCCCGCGCCTGCCCCGAGAAGATGGACAGGGTGGGCGAAGCCCTCACCGGCAAGCGCTTTGACAAGCCCGGCGAAGGCACGCAGGCCGCCATCGATTTCCTCTTCGCGCTCAACAAGGCGCTGGGCATCGAGCCGGATTACAAGTTCCTCCACATCCCCGAAAGCGAGATCCCCGCCATGGCGCAGGGCAGCAAGGGCACCAGCATGACCAGCAACCCCGTGCAGCTCTCCGACGCGGAGCTGGAAGAGTTCCTCCGGGGGATTATGTAAGAGAACGGTGGGGAGACTTTTTACCAAATTTTCCTGCCGAAAATTTGGCATTTCAACAAGGAGGCATGTCACCCTTTGGGTGACGACCTTTGAAAAAATCCCCTAAAGACCCAAAAACTTTCAAAAAAAGGGCAGGCGGAAAAGGATCCGTCTGCCTTTTTTTGTTTTGGGTTTGGGAAGGCTCATTGCCTAAAAAGCATTTTTTAAGAAGGACTACCAATTGTGTGCTGAAAAGGGTAAGCTGTCTGTGTAGAAGAACGATAAAGATCACAAGGATGGAATAGTTAAAAAATTCTATTGAAATAGGCTGATCTGAAAATTTGTGACCAAATATTTTTTGAAAAAATAAAATTGTGCGATATTTTAACTTAAATGAAGAAAAAATAGATGAAAAATATTGAAGTATGAGGAAATAAATGCTATAATAAAACATATTATTTCAGCGGCTTTCGGGGGATACTGCTGAAAAAGGGAGGGGAAGAAAGAGAAATGAAAAAAGTTTTTGCACTGGTATTGGCGGTAACAATGCTATTCGTTTTGACTGCTTGCAGCTGCGAGCATGAGTTCGATGCTGGAACAGTCACAAAAGAGGCAACTTGTTCAGAAGAAGGAGTGAAAACTTATAAATGCAAGATGTGCGGAAGTGAAAAGACTGAAACGATACCATGCCTCCCACACGAGTACGAAAAAAATATTGATAGGGAGCCAGACTTTGACAATGCTGGAAACGCTATCTATATCTGCAAAGTTTGCGGAGATTCTTATAGCGAAGAAATTCCCCCAAAAGAGCGGACGGTCAGCGTGGTTGTTACCGATAAAACAAATATTCCGAAGAGTGTTTCCGATGGAAGATATTCTAATATCGTAAAATTCGTCTTCAGCGTCGAAAACAAAACGGATAAGCCGGTAAGAGGCGTGTCGGGTATTCTTCATGTCAAAGACCTTTTTGATAAGGAATTCCTGACAATCAATTGCGATTTTACTGGGCAAACGATTCCAGCGAATTCTTCCATTGTTGTTACAGATCTTGGAATCGATTGTAACCAATTTATAGACGATCATACGAAGTTGTACAATGAGGATTTTTCAGATCTCAAGTTTGATTATGAAGTTACTGATATTGTGTATGGCGGAGAAGCATCAGCGGTTGAAGCAGCTCGGGATGAAGCGGCGCCAGTAAAAGTAACGGTGGTGGATAAACAAAATTTGCCGGAAGATATTTATAATGGACGGTATTCGCCAAGAGTACAACTAGTTATTGAAGTTACAAATAATTCAGAGAAAGATATCAAAGGTGTTTCCGGCATTTTGACAGTGAAGGATTTGTTCGGTAAAGATATTCTGTCTTCCACGTGTGATTTTACAGGAGAAACAATAGCGGCTGGCAGTACGGTGACCTATTCAGATTTAGGCATGGATATAAATGAGTTTATGGACGATCATGTGAAATACTACAATGAAGATTATGCGGATTTGACTTTTGAATATAAAGTTGATTCCATTGTTTACAGCGATGGAGAAAGCGCTTCCTTCAATTAATAATTAGGAGTAAAGGTACACTTTTGCGCTTTTAATAGCGACGTTTTCGAATAAACTGCCGTATTCAAAAGGAAAATGAAAAACAGCACTGCTAAACAATGGCAGTGCCGTTTTTCTGTTGTAGCCGAAAGTTCCTCTTTTTTCCACCGCCGCCCCATCAAACGGGAAGCCCTGCGGCCTTGTTCTTTTTCCACCGCCACTTCACCAAACGGAAAGCCCCGCGGCTCTGTTTTCTTCTCCCCCATCAAACGGGAAGCCTATCAATTTCGTATTCTTTTTTTCTTTTTGAAAGTTTTTCGGGGTCAAGGGGTACTTTTTTCAAAAAGTACCCCTTGCGGGGTTCAGGGGCAGAGCCCCTGACGCCTCCCCGGCGCCTCCCCAACGTCTCCCTCCCCCTACTTTTTCCTCCCGCTCCGCCGCGGCGCGGGCACGCCGCGGGTGCGGCTCTTGCGCATGATCTGGCAGTCCCAGTAGTCGTAACGGCCGTGATACTGCTCCACAATGGCGATCACCTTGTTCGTCCAGCCGTCCAGGGTGCGCTTGTCAATGGAGCCGATGTGGCGCACGCACACCCCGTGCGCGTACTCCTGCTCCGGGGAGAAGAACGGATCCCCCAGCGCAAAGCCCGCCTTGCGCGCCGCTTCCTGAAAGCCCAGCCGGCTCACCTCGTCGGGGAAGGAACAGTAGTGGTTGATGCGCCGGGGCGCGTGAATGTCGTCGCCGTGCTGTACCATCAGGTCGATCGTCTCGCCGTTTTTCACCGTCTGCCGCTGCGCCGCGCCCGGATAGACCTCCTGCCGGTAGGCCCGCCATTCCAGGTCGATGCGGATGTCCTCTTCCACCATGAGCCAGCGCTTTTTCTGCGCCGCCTTGGAAAGCAGCAGCGCCGCCGGTTCGTCCGGACAGTAGCAGTAGATCAACAGACTGCTCCCCCAGGCGCGGCAGGCCACGACCCGCAAAGCATTTTTCGCCGCCAGCCGCCGCAGACGCTGATAGACCCGCTCCAGCCGCCACGCCTGCACGGGCGAGATCATGTCCAGCGCAAAGTTCCGCTTCGGCGCAATGCGCAACAGCAGCAGCACCGGCAGCGCCGTCCGCTCCCGCGCCGCACTCACCGGCCGCATGTCCACCCGTACAACGGAGGATTTCCCTTCGTAGGTATCGTCGTATTCCATCCAGCCGGAAGGCAGCTTGCTCATCGCTTTCGTTCCTCGTTTTCGTTTTGTAAAATTTGCAAAATGGTTCGTCCGCCGGGGGACGTTTTCTTTTGGAAAACCCCTTCGCCCCGCACGGTCTGCCTTTTTTGAAAAAACTTCGCTGCGCGCAGGCCGTTCTTTTGGAAAAAACTTCGCTTGGGGCAGGCCGTTCTTTTTTGCCCCTCCCTGCACTCACGCAGGGGTTTCTTTTTGAAGGAACTTCGTCCCGCACAGTTCCCCCTTTTGGGAAAACACCCGCTGCGCACAGTCCGTTCTTTTTGAAAAAACATCTACCGCGCGCGGTTTTCTTCTTTTGGAAAAAACTCCTGCCCCGCACAGGCTGTTCCTTTTGAAAAAACTTCGTCCCGCGCAGGCTGTTCTTTTGAAACCACAGCCCACAATCCGTTCCCGCGCAAATGCGCTTTTCTTAGCGCCTGCGCCCGCGAAAAAACGCCGTTTCTTCCAGGCAAAGCAGCTGCAAAGCGCCGGGGCCTTCGCCCCGCAAGCTCTTTTCTATTATACCCCACCGCGGCTCATAACGCCACAGCTTCCCCGCAGGAGAGCAAAAACACAAATTTTTCCACCACCGGCCGCCCCGTCGCCGCTTCGAGCGCCCGCGCATAGAGCGCCAGCTGCGCGCTGTGCTGCGCCGCCGTTTCGTAGGGCGTGCGCCCGTTGAGCCGGTCGGTCTTGTAGTCGAGCAGCACCCAGCCGTCCGCTTCCGGGAAGCATACGTCGATCACGCCCTGCACCAGAATGACTTCGTCCGAATCGTAGCCCAGCTCCCGGGCGGAAAGGGGCAGCGTGAAGGGCTGCTCCCGCCGAAGCGCCGGGTTTTCCGCCATGCGCCGCCCCAGATCGCCGGCAAAAAACCGCGCCAGGCTCCTGACGGAAGGCAGAGCCGCTTCCTCCGGCGTGAGCAGCTGCCGCTCCACCAGCTCGCCGATCTGCGTCCGGACGCCCGCTTCGTCCAGCGGCCGGGTCAAGTCCAGCCGTTCCAGCACCAGATGGGTCGCCGAGCCCCGGCTGGCGGCGGTGAAGCGTTCTTCGCCCAAAAACCGCGGGCCGCGCCGCAGGGCAATGACGCTTTCTTCCGACCGGCTCAGGCGGGAAACGGTGTTTTTCTTCGGCACGGCGGGGGAAGCCGGGTCAAACAGCCCGTCGGAAAAGGCCGCCGGATCGGTCTCGAGCGCCTGCGCCTTCCAAAGGGCAAAGTCCTCCCGGCTCAGGGCGGAGACCGCCGTTTTGGCCGGAACGACCGCCGGGATTGCAAAATGATTCAGTCCCGCGGAAAATTTTGATGCGTTTCGCTTTTGCGCTTTGGCCTTCCAGCGGAAAAAGTCCTCTTTGCTCAGGCTGGCCGACCCGGCGCGCGAAAGCTCGCTGCGTTCGTGCAGGAAAAACGCCCAGCGCCCGTCATGCTCCTGGGGCCGGCCCTTTCGGGCGAGACGGCACGCCTCGTAAAACGGCTGCGCCTCCGAAAACGAAGCCGTGGCCGCCATGATCCAGTCCAGCGGGCAGGCGGGGGTCTGTCCGGAAAAATCCGCCCATTTTTGTGCCGCACGCCGGGCGTTTTTCACTGTTCCGATCACGGTCAATTCCTCCCGCGAACGGGTCAGCGCCACATACAGCACCCGAAGCTCCTCTTCGAGCTGGGCGCTTTGGGCGCTTTGCGCCGCCGCCTGCCGAAAAAGCGTGTCGCACCACGCCCGGCGGTTCGGGTCGTAGGACTTCATGCAAAGCCCCAGATCCTGGTCGAGCAGCAGCGCCCGGCGGCTGTCCGTCTGGTTGAAGCCCCGCCCCGCGCCGCAAAGGTAAACGAGGGGGAATTCCAGCCCCTTGCTCCGGTGGATGGACAAAATGCGCACGCAGTCGCTGCCGCCCACGGTGCGCGCTTCGCCCATGTCCTTGCCGGTGGCGAGCGCTTCGTCAATGTACGTCAAAAATCCCGGCAGCCCCCGGGGCGAGGCGCTTTCATAGGCGCGGACGCGATTGAGGAACTGTTCGAGGTTGGCCGTGCGCTGCGCCCCGCCGGGGAGCGCCGCCACCTGATCGTCGTAACCGGTGCGCCGCACCAGCCATTCCACGAACCGGGACAGCCGAAGCAGCCGGCATTCCTGCCGCGCCTGCGAAAGGAGCGAAAGAAACGCCCGGCATTTTTCGCCCAGCGGGCCGCCGTCCTGCTCCGCCGTCAGGCAGAGCGCGTCAAAATACGAAAGCGAGCCATTGGGCGCGCGCAGGGGAAGGGAGGGGGATGCGCCGTCGGACGGGTCGGGGGTTTCCGAAAGAACGGGTCCTTCCGGCACAAAAAGCGGTTCCGCCGCCTGTTCCTGCTGCGCCCGGAAAAGCTCGTCGCCCCGCAGGCGCACGTTCGCCACGTCCCCCGCCGTGAAGCCGCCCACGCCGCTTCGAAGCACGGAAAGCAGCGGCACGTCCTGCCGCCGGTTGTCGCAAAGGCGCAAAAGGTTTAAGAGCACCTGCACCTCGATCGCGTCGAAATAGCCGCCCGTCAGATCGGCGTAGGCGGGGATACCCTCCTGCGCAAACACCCGGCAGAACACCTCCGAAAGGCCGCTGGTGGTGCGAAGCAGCACGGCCACGTCGCCAAAGTGCGCCGGGCGGGCCGCGCCGTTTTCAAAAACAGGCTCCTTGAGCCGCTGGCGGATGAGCCGGGCGCAGAGCAGCGCTTCCCATTCCGCGTCGGAAAGGACTTCGTTTTGTTCGTTCCGGCCGTCGCCCGCTTCGTCGTCCTCCTCCCAAAACGAAGGGGAAGCGTCCCGCTCCAGAATGCGCACGGCAAGGGGCGGCGTGGGATGGGCGGCGTCCTCCTGCCGTCCGGCCAGCAGCGCGTCGTCTGCGCCATAGCGCACTTCGCCCTGCATGGCGCGGGAGAACAGGTCGTTCACGCAGGCGAGCAGGCTGGGGGCGGTGCGGTAATTCCGGTTGAGAGGCAACACCGTGCCCATGCCCCGCGTTGCCCGTTCCGCCCGGGCGAGGAACAGGCCGGGCAGCGCGGCGCGGAAGCTGTAGATGCTCTGCTTCACGTCGCCGACGCAGAAAAGGTCGGTGGTATCCCGGCAGAACGTGCCGAGGATGCTTTCCTGAAGGCCGCTGCTGTCCTGATATTCGTCCACAAACACATAGGCGAATTTTTCGTGATATTCCTGCGCCACCTCCGGCACGCGCAGCGCTTCGAGCGCCTTATGCTCCAGATCCGAAAAATCCAGCAGGCTCTTTTCCGCCTTGAGGGCGGCGTAGCGCGCTTCAAACGCCTTCAACAGGGCGCAGAGCGCCTCGGCCTGCGGGCGGGAGCGGGCGAGCAGCCCGGCCTGGATCCTTCCGTCCAGCAGATTGACCGCCGCCTGCCGCGCCGCTCTGTCGAAGGGCTTTTTGGCGGCGTTTCGCAGGGACTGGATGCGCTCCTTGTCAAAGCCGGGGGTTTCGATGAGCTTTTTGCCCCTTGGGAAGGCCAGCGTGCCGAAGGGCGAGTCCCAAAGCTCGGCCACGGGCGGCGCTTCTTCTCCTTTGGCCGCCCGGGAAAAGGCTTCGCCCAACGTCCGGACGGCCGTTTCTTCCATGGAAAGCTGGCTGCGCGCGCCCTTGAGCGTTTCGGCGTTGGGCACGAGCCGCAGCGCGGCGCAAAGCAGTTCGGCGCTTTTTTTGCAGCGGTCGGCCCACTGCCTGCAAAGCGCGCGGGCGGCGGGGGACTGGGCGATCTCTTCCGGCGCAAGGGAGAAGCGATGGGGGAGGGTATCGAGCCAGCCGCGCCAATCGGGCTGGGTCATGAGGAAGTCGTAGCAGCGCAGCGCCAGCTGGGGGAGGTTGCGTCCGCCCCGGCCGCCGAACGCTTCCGAAAGCGCCAGAAAGCCGGGGTCGTTTTGTTCATACGCCGCGAGGATGGCTTCGTCCGCCGCCCTGCGGCGCAGCGCGCCCGCTTCAAAGTCGTCCGCTATGCGAAACGCGGGATCGACGCCGGCGGCCTGAAAATGGCGGCGCAGCACCTGGGTACAGAAGGCGTGCAGCGTGGAGATGGACGCGGCGCCGAACTGTTCGAGTTGTTTCTGGGCGTTTTTCTGGCGCTCGGGCGCTTCCTTCGGGTCGCAGGCCGCTTCCGTCAGCCGCAGCTGGATGCGGCGCTTCATTTCCGCCGCCGCGGCGTTGGTATAGGTGACCACCAGCATGGCCGAAAGGGGCGCGCCTTCCAGGCACAGCTGGGCGATCCGCTCGGTCAGCACGGCGGTTTTGCCGCTGCCCGCGCCCGCCGACAGCAGCAGCGAGCCGCCCCGGTGCGCGATGGCGCGGGCTTGTTGTTCGTTCCAGTTCATGGCGCGTCCTTTCTGTGGGGAGGAGGCGCCGGGGGAACTTTTTGAAAAAAGTTCCCCCAGACCC
>JAEYFO010000194.1 GCA_023402915.1 Bacillota bacterium
CTGCCGATCTTGCCGCCGTTGAGGTACTTATCATCGTAGTCGAGGAACTTTTTCCAGCTGACCGGCTGCTCGCAGACGGAGGCCGTCACATCGCCGGAATAACCCATGCAGGAGCAGTTGATCTCGATGTTGTCGAGAACCGCGTGTTCGACGATGATGCGCCGGTCAAAGCCCACCGCCACGTCGACGGCCTTTTCGAGCGCTTCGCGATCCTCCGCCACGTTGATGCCGATGGAGCTGCCCAGGTTTGCGGGCTTGACGATCATGGGATAGGGCACTTCCGCTTCGACTTTTTTCAAAATGGCCGCCCGGTCTGCCGCCCATTCGTCGCGGGCAAAGAACGTGCCGTCGATGACGGGGATGCCCGCGCCCTTGAACGCCGCCTTCATGAGGATCTTATCCATGCCCGCCGCAGAGCCCAGCACGCCCGCGCTGGTATAGGGAATGTCGCAAAGCTCCAGCAGGCCCTGAAGCGTGCCGTCCTCGCCGTGCAGGCCGTGCATGGCCGGAATGATGACGTCCACGGGCAGCACCTCGCTCTTTGCGCGGGAGAACAGTCCGCCGCCCGCCTGCGGAACGGTCAGAAAGCCGCCGACGCCCGGCACGGGGGGAAGATAGACCTCCGTCACTTCTTTAAGCGCCTTGCCCTCGGGTTTGAAATCCCGGATGAAGCGGATGTCCGCCAGCTTTTCGCCCGCAAACCAGCGGCCCTCGCGGGTGATATAGACCGGCAGCACATCGTATTTGCTGCGGTCGATGTTTTCGATGAGCTGAACGCCCGTCACAATGGAAACGTCATGCTCCACCGTGCGGCTGCCAAACAGAACGGCTACTTTCTTTTTCATGGTTTTTTCCTTTCTCCATCGCCTGGGAACCGGACGGATCTTTTCAAAAATTCGGGCTGCTTCGCCCGCCTATTCGTTGTAGTTGTCCGGCAGGTCGTTTTCAAAAAGCACCACGTCTCCCGGCGCGCTCAGATGCGAAAGCACTGCCGTCGCCTGATCGAGACTGTTGACCACAAAGATATTCTCCTCGGGGAACTCGAGGCTGAGCATTCCGCGCTTGATGGGCTCGGAGCGCTTCTGCCCCACCAAAATGGCAAAGTCCGTGCTGTACGCCATTTCCTTGCCGAATTCCTCGTTGAGCTCCGCTTCCTTTTCGCCCAGCTCGATCATGCCGGGCGTGACGACGATCTTGCGTCCCGGAAAGGAGCGCAGCACCTCCATGGCGGCCTTTGCGCCCGCCGGATTGGAGTTGAACGCGTCGTCGATGACCGTGACCGCCCCGCCGGGGATGAGCTGGAGACGGTGCTCGACCGGCTGGAGCTTCTTGATCCCGGCGGCGATCTCCCGAAGGCTCATGCCCATTTCGAGCGCCACCGCCGCGCAGCCGGTGATGTTGATGATGTTGTGAAGGCCGAGCAGGGGCGTGGTGCAGGAGACAGTCTCGCCCTTTTCGGTCAGGAGCGTGAAGCTGCTTCCGCCCGGCCCGGCGGAAATGTCCACCGCACGGAGATATAAATCGTCCCCGTTCACGCCGAAGAGGTATTTCTTCTTGAGCGGGCAGCGGGCGTAAAGCGTGCGGCAGATGTCGTTGTCGCCGTTGAAAAACGCCGCGCCGTCCGGCGGCAGGGAAGCGATCAGTTCGTATTTGGTGTTGTTGATGTTTTCCTGCGAGCCGAAGGTTTCCAGATGCTGCGGCCCGACGGACGTGATGAGCCCGATGGACGGATGCACCAGCTCGCACAGCTCTTCGATATCCCCCACATAGCGCGCGCCCATCTCCGCCACGAACACCTGGTTTTCCGGCGTCATCTGCTCGCGGATCACGCGGGTCAACCCCATGGGCGTGTTATAGCTGTGCGGCGGGATGAGGGTGTTGTACTTTTCGGAAAGAATGGTCCCGAGGATGAACTTTGTGCTGGTTTTTCCGTAGCTCCCCGTGATGCCGATGCGGATAAGATCCTTCCGCGCGGCGAGGCGGCGCTTCGCGTCGTTGAAATAGCGGCGCTTGTTGGCCTCCTCCACCGGGAGCATACAGCAATGGGCGGCATAGACCACCAGCGGCAAAAACAGCGCCGGCAGATAAAACATACCGCGCAGCAGCAGATACTGCCCCACGGAGATGATGCCGTAGCTGCGCATCAAAAAGCGGACGGAGCAAACAAGCAGCACCAGCACGCCGATGGCGGCGCAAAGGCGCTTGACCCGGCCGGTATAGGCCAGGGGCTTTTTCGCAGGCTGCTTGAGCCAGGCGAATGCCAAAAAGAGCATCAGCGCCACATAGATCAGCCGAAGGACGCACTGGCCGATCAAAAACGTCGTCACCGGCAGGCGCGCGCCCAGCGAACGGGACGCAAACAGCAGCGCGCCCTCGAGCAGCAGGCAGATCAGCGCGATAAGCGCCGGAGGCGCCCAGTCCTTGAGCAGATTTTTTTTGAGCCATTTGAGATACATCGGCCCCTGATAGCTCTCCAGCTGGAGCATATGCACAAAGCGCAGCGACGCGAAAAACGCCGCGCCCGCGCAGAGGATCAGGGCGATATAGTCAAAATTTTCCAGAAACGCCGTCATGCGTTCTTCCCTCCAAAAAAGGCGGACAGCACCGCGCAGAACCGCGGGAACTCATCCAGATAGCTGAAATGCCCCGCCCCTTCAAACACCACAAGGCCCGCCTCCGGAATCTCTTTTTCCATCCGCTGCCCGTCCGAAAGGGGGGTCGCCGTGTCCTCGCTGCCCCAAACGAGCAGCGTTTCCGCCCGGATCAGCGGCAAGCGGGACGAAAGATCCTGATTGACCACCCGGACAAACGTCCCCTTCATGCTCTCGCTCAGGGCGCGGTAGTCCGCCGAACCGGCGTTTTTCGCCCGCTCGGAAAGGTGCAGCAGCCGGTCGATCCAGCGCACTTTGGAAAGGCGCTTTCCCAATTTATGGCGGTAGGCCTTGAAATAATACTTCATCGTCCGCTTGGGCAAAATACCCGCGCTATCGCAAAGCACCAGCTTTTTGACCATCCGCGGCCAGGTGGAGCTGAGGAGAATGGCCACCCGCCCGCCGAAAGAATGGGCGACGATATCCGCCGGGACGACGGAAAGTTCTTCCATGAATTTTCGGGTCATTTCGGCGTATTCCGTCACCGACCAGGGCACAGGCGGCTCATCGCTTTCCCCGTGTCCCGGAAAATCAAGGGAGATCACCCGGTGATCCTTCGAAAGGAACTGTGCCACCGGCGCAAAGCTGCCGATGCATCCGCCCCAGCCGTGCAGCAGGAGCACAGGCTCCCCCTCTCCGGCAATTTCATAGTGGATTTTTACGCCGTCAATCGTCAAGATCATAAAAATGCGTTCTCCCGTCGTCCGGCCAGCTGGTTTCTGTGCCGCCGGATGGTGAATTTTGGCACCCGAAGTTGACGAAAGCGTATCCCGCACGTCATACCTTCGGCTACCGGATTTTTTGAATTTCTCTGTCCGCGCCGCTCAAACCAAGGATCGTCACGCCGGGCAAATGCAATGTCCTTCCCTCTTCCGGCGCACCCGGCGGAACACACGTCCCACCCCTCCGGGCACCCGGCAAAAATCACAGCGGCCTTATTGCCGGAAGAGATTCCCTCGGTTCAAGTATACTCCCCCGCGCCGCCGTTTGGCAAGGGCAGGGCCTTTGAAGGGGCAGCGCTTCGCTCTTTGAAAAGCGCCCGCAGCCCTTCGCAGACGTTTTTCAAAGGCGCTTTTCAAGCGCTTCTTCGAGTGTATTTTCGTGAAAACCCACCCGTTTTGCCGCAGGATCAAAAATCAGGAAATGCCCTGCTTCCACATGATGAGCGCGCCCTCGCGGTTGTCCGGATAATAATTCGGGCGAACGCCCACGCCCGCAAAGCCACAGGCTTCATAGAGTCTTTGCGCCGGTTCGTTCGAAACGCGCACCTCAAGCGTCATGGCCGCAATGTCGAGCGATTTTGCAAGGGCGATCAGCTCGGTCAGAAGCAGTTTTGCGCAGCCCTTCCTTCGAAAGGCGGGCGCTGTGGCGATGTTCGTGATATGTCCTTCGTCCACAATGTGCCAGAATCCGCCGTAGGCCGCGATGGTCTGCGGCTCGTTTTCCGGCGTGACGACCAGATAATGCGCCGCCGCGTTGGCGCATTCGATCTCCATTTCCGTTTCGGACCAGGGCGCGACGAAGGACGCCCGTTCGATCTCCATCACGGCGGGAATATCGCGGCGCTCCATGGGCCGGACGCAGAATGTTTCAGCCATTTTGCCGCATCCTTTCGGCCTGCGGACGGCGCAGGTACAGCGGCATGGCTTCTTTTTCCGACAAGCCCAGCGCCAGCTTGTGCTGCGCCAACGCGGCCACGGACGAGGCCCGCGCGCCCATGAGCTGCGCCGGAGCGAACACCGCCTGCGGGAACAGCTCGACGATCCGTTCCCGGTGGGCCAGCGCGCCATCGCCGATAAAATAGGGCTTTGCCGCCGTCAGCGTTTCGAGAAATTCGCCGATGGTCGTGGCCTGCCGCTCCCCAAGGAGCCGGGGCACGCCGCCGGAAACGTCGAAGCGCGCGCCGTAGATCTGCTCTCCCCGCGCGTCGAGCAGCGGGCAGACCGTATCACCGTAAAACGCAGCGTGATAGGCCAGCGCTTCGAGCGCGTCCACGGGCACGACGGGTTTGTTCAGCGCGGCCGCCATGGCGTTGACGGCGCACACGCCGATGCGAACGCCCGTGAAGGAGCCGGGGCCGATGTTGACGGCAAAGGCGTCCATGTCCGAAACGTCCAGCTCCACCGCCGAGAGCACCCGCTCCGCCATGGGCAGGATGATCTCCGAATGGGTCAGCCGGTGATCCCGGTATTCCTCCGAGATCAGCTTGCCGTCCGAAAGCACCGCCGCGCCCGCCACGGACGAGCTGGTGTCCAAAGCCAGTAGTTTCACCGTTTCCACTCCTCTTCGAGCCGCTGTGCCGCCGCGCCGGAAAGCCCGCGCACCGTCAGCCGCCTGCTGTGATCGTCCAGCCGTTCGATGGAAATGTCCAGCCGTTTTTCGGGAAGGATCCCCTCCACCCGTTCGGGCCATTCCATCACGATAACGCCGTTTCGGCGGACATAATCGTCGTATCCGATGTCGTAAAGATCCTCTTCGCTGCCCAGCCGGTACACGTCAAAATGAAACACCGGCGGCTGCGTTTCGTATTCGTGGACGATGGTAAACGTGGGGCTTGCGCCGCTGTCGTCCCCAAGCGCCCGCGCAAGGCCGCGGGTAAAGGCGGTTTTTCCCGCCCCCAGGCCGCCCCACAGCGCCACGAAATCGCCCGGCGCAAGCACTTTCGAAAGGGCTGCGCCCAGCGCTTCGGTTTGTTCTTCACAGGTGCTGAAAAACACCCACTCACAGTCCGTATTTTTCATAGAATTCCTTCTTGAAGTCGAGGAAGCGATCCTGCGCAATGGCTTCGCGCATCTGTTCCATCAGATGCAGAGAGAAGCGCAGGTTATGCCACGAAAGCAGCCGTCCGGCCAGAATTTCCTTCGCCTTGATAAGGTGGCGGACATAGGCGCGGGTGAAGTGCTGGCAGGCGTAGCAGTCGCACTCGGGATCGATGGGCGAAAAATCCCGCTCGTACTGAGCGTTTCGAATGGTGAGCGCGCCCTGACTGGTGAGCGCCTGACCGTTTCGCGCCACGCGGGTCTGCAACACGCAGTCGAACATATCCACGCCCCGCTCCACCCCTTCAAAGAGGCAGTCCGGCGTGCCCACGCCCATCAGATAGCGGGGCTTGTCGGCCGGAAGCAGCGGCGTGACCACTTCGAGCATATCGTACATCATTTCCTTCGGCTCGCCGACGGACAGGCCGCCGATGCCGTTGCCGATGAAGTCCATGTCCGCGATGGCCTTGGCGCTCTCTGCGCGAAGATCCTTGAACATGCCGCCCTGCACGATGCCGAACAGCGCCTGATCCCCGCGGGTATGAGCCTTCTGACAGCGCTTGGCCCAGCGGTGCGTCCGGTGCATGGAGCGCTCGGTGTATTCCCGCTCCGCCGGATAGGGCACGCATTCGTCAAAGGCCATGATGATGTCCGCGCCCAGCGCTTCTTCAATGCCCATGACGCTTTCGGGCGTAAACAGGTGTTTGCTGCCGTCCAGATGGGAACGGAACTGCACGCCCTCTTCGGTGATCTTGCGCAGCGGTCCCAGGCTGAACACCTGAAACCCGCCGCTGTCCGTGAGGATCGGACCGTCCCAGTCCATGAATTTATGCAGGCCTCCCGCCTCGCGCACCAGCTCGTGACCGGGCCTGAGATACAGGTGATAGGTGTTGGCCAGCAAAATCTGCGTCTTGATCTCGTGCATTTCCCGCGGGGACATGGCCTTGACCGTGGCCTGCGTGCCGACGGGCATGTATGCCGGGGTCTCGATCACGCCGTGGGGCGTATGCAATCGTCCGAGCCGCGCGCCGGACTGCTTGCAGGTATGGATCAATTCAAAACGGAAGTTGGGGTTCATATTCCCTCCTGCGCTGTGTCGTCATTTTTTGTGGAAAAGGCGCGTCCGCCTTTTGCCGCCGCAGTGCCCGTTGGACGCCCGAAAAACCGAAAAGCCGAACCGTCGGAATGTTTCGGTTGAAAAAAGGGCGGAGCGTCCTTCTCTTTTCAAAGGGCACACAAACATTCCGCCTTTTTCTTTTCAGCGCGGAATGTGTCTTTCTTATCTTATCAGAGAGCCGGTGTAAATTCAAGTCCGGGCAAAGAGCGCCACATTTTCTTTCTCTTTTTGAAAATCCCTCAAAAAGCCGTCCTTTTTTCAAAAAGAAACGACCCTCCGCACAGCCCTGGTTTCAGAGTGCGGAAGATCGTTTCTGATTTATGGTGGGAGCCGCGCCCTCTTTGTTTGACGCGCGTTATACCCGTTTGCTCAGCGCAATGCCCTTTCGGCCATCCTGCGCGCAGGGACGCACTTCGTCCATCGTGCGCCGGAGGAACGCTTCCGCGTCCTGCTGCGCCTCGTTCAGATCGCAAAGCGGCTCTTCCTGCAAGCCGCCGGAAAGGAGCGTCACCGTGACCTTCCGCCCCTGTGCTTCCTGTTCCACGGCGCAGCGCGCCAGCACCTGCTCACGCGGATCGACCCGGCTGCACAGCAGGCTGAACGCCTCTTCCGCCGCCAGAGCCATTTCGGCATAGAACGCTCCGCCCAGCCCGTTTTCCTCCAGCTGGCGGCGAAGGAACGCCCGGACTTTCTGGAAGCTCTCTTCCTGCGCGGGAACCGTGATCTCCGACAGCGCCCTGTCGCCCTTTTGATAGCTGAGCGCCAGCACGGTGATGTCCTCCTGCGGCGTTTCTTCCGCAAAGGCGAGCACTTCATCGCGGATGGCACAGGCGAGGATCTTGAGCGTTTTGAGACTGGCGCGGCGGGAATTGAGCGCCGTATGCAGCCGGTCCGCGCCGAACGGACGGCCGGAAGCATCCCTCGTTTCCAGCACGCCCCGCGAGCACAGCACCAGCCGGTCGCCCTGTCGGAGCGTCAGCGTCATGCGGCGGTAGCTGATGTGTTCCGTCTGCGCCAGCGGCGACATTTTCTGCCCGGAAAGGAACTCATAGGCGCTGTCGCGGCGCATCAGGACGGGCACAGTCTCGCCGGCATTGACGTAACAGAGCGTTCCGTCCGACGTGTCCAGCACGCCCACAAAGGCGTGAACGGTCATGTTGGCCGTGCTGGTTTCATACAACCGGGCGTTGATGACGCTCATGGCCTCTTCCACGGGCATACCGGTCATCATCTGGTTTTTGATGACGGTTTTCGCCACGACCATGAACAGCGCTGCCGGAATGCCCCGGCCGGAGATGCTTCCGGCCACCACGCCCAGATGGCGCGCGTCGATGAGGAAGAAGTCGTAAAAGTCGCCGCCCACCACCTTGGCCGGCTGGATCGCGGCGTAAAGGTCAAACTCGTCCCGCTCCGGATAGGCCGGGAATTTCTGCTGCAAAAGCGACGTCTGAATATCCGTCGCAAGGGCCAGCTCCGTGGAGATCCGCTCTTTTTCCGCGGCGACGGCCGAGACGTTTTTCGTATAGGCTTCGATGTCCTCCGCCATTTTGCCAAACGCCTCCGAAAGCGTCTGGATTTCGTCGCCCGTTTGAATTGGTTCCTGCGGATAGGTCAGCGTGTCACCCTGAACGAAGCTTCGAACATTTTCCGTCAGCCGGGCGATTGGCCTTGAGACCATTTTTCGCGTGATGACGCTCAGCGCCAGCACCACGATGAGCACCAGCGCGCAGCACACGCCGATGGCTTCGAGAAGAAAATCCCGCAGCGCGTCGATCACCACGTCGAGCGTCACGTCGCACTCCACCATGGCCGCAACGTTTCCCGCGCTATCCAGCACGGGCGCCCAGGCCGAAACGCCCGGGCCGTAGGCGTTTTGCAGCAGAAGGATCTTCTGCTGGCAGGGGCGGGCGTTTTTCACGTCGTCCAGCAGATAGGTGTATTCCACTTTTGTGTATTCGTAGACGTCGCCCATTTGGGAATACCAGTCCAGATCGTCCTGCGGGAGGGTCACGTCCATGACGTAGGTAAAATGATCCTCCGCCGGGATATATATATACAGATACCGCGTGTTCTGCTCCCGGCGGATGACCTGAAGG
>JAEYFO010000263.1 GCA_023402915.1 Bacillota bacterium
GCTGAGCTATACCTATGCGGACGTTTTGACAAAAACCGTGCGCGTGCGCGCGCTGCGCTGAACGTCCCAGCCCGTTTTCCCCTCCCGCCGCATTGGGCGGGACTGTTTCTTTTTTGGGGAATTTCCCGCCTGCGGCAGGCTGGTTCTGCATAGGGACGGCCCGCCTTGCATACCTATGAAAAAGCAAAAAAATTCGGCCGCGCGGGAACCTGTTTTCTTTGAAAACCACGGGGCAGCGCCTTTTTCCCGCTCGCGCCCGCCGCGCCTGTTTGTCTGGAGAAAATGGGAGGAACAACGATGGAATTGACAAGGCAGATCATTTCTTATGAAAGCGCTCCGCTGCGCGCGTCGTCCCGTGCGGCGGCGGAAGGCACGCTCACCCCGCCCGCCAGTTTGCCGCCCATGGCGAAGGTGCTCTGCGTGGACGGCCGGGCCACCGCGTCGGCCGAAGCGGCGGAGGGCAAGCTGCTCGTGGACGGCGCGGTGACGCTGTCCGTGTTGTACGTCTGTCCGGCGGGAAAGACCTACGGCTTTGAATCGACGGCGGTTTTTCGCCACAATGCGGAGCTGCCCGGCGCGCAGCCGGGAATGGCCGCTTCCGTTTGCTGCGCCGTGGGAGAGCTTTCCTGGCGGCTGTCCGGCGGGGCGATCGAGCTGCGGGCGGAAGTGCTGCTCGAATGCGAAGCGGCCGGCGCCCAGAGCCTTTCGGCGGTGTCGGCGCTTTCCCTCCCCGGCCTGGAAGCAAAGACCGAGACCCTGTGCGCCGCGCAGTGCCGGACGGTTCCGGAAGAGCTGGGCCTGCACGACGAAGTGCGCCTGCCCCGGACGGCGGAGCGGCTGCTGTGCGTCAACGGCTTTTGCCGGATCCAGAGCGCCGCGTGCGAGGAGGGGGGAAAAGCCTTCCTTTCGGGAATGCTGCGGCTGTGCGCCGTGTTTGCCGCGCCGGACGGCACCATTGTCCAATCGCCGTTTTCGCTGCCGTTTGAAGCGCGCGTCCCCCTGCCGGAGGGGACGGAAAAGGTTTTCGCCTTCGCGCGGCTGCTGATGCTGTCGGGCACGCTGGTGGATGAAGACGTGTTGTCTGTCGAGGCGCGGACGCAGGTCTCCCTCTGCGCCCTGTCCCAAAAGGCCGTCACGGTCTATACGGACGCCTATGCTGCGGACGCGGATCTGACCTGCACGCTTTCGCCCCTGAATCTTTGCGAACCGGCGGGCTGCCTCTGCCGGGGCACGCTGCGGCTGGAAGCGGCGCTTCCCGAGGGGATGCCCGACGCGGAGCGGGTGCTGTGCGCCCAGCTTCGTCCGGCGCTGGAGGGCTGTACGCCCGGCGCGGGAACCCTTTGCGCTTCCGGCACGATGTACGCCTCCATCCTCTACCTCTGCCGGGAGGGGAATCTTCACAGCTTTGAAGCGGCGCTGCCCTTCTCCTGCGACTGCGACTGCCCTGCTTTAAGCGCAAACAGCCTGCTGCTTTGCGACGCGGCCTGCGAGCTGCTGCACGCCGGGGCGGCCACGGGCAGCATCCTTTTGCAATGCGCGCTGGACTGCGCCGTGCGCGTTTCGACGGTCACGGACCATTGCGTCGTGACGGACGCGGCCCTTTCGCCGCTGAAAAACAGCCTGTACGGGCCGGTGGTCTATTTCCCGGCGGAAGGCGAGGGGCTGTGGGACGTGGGAAAGCGCTTCTGCGTGCCCCTTGAGGAGCTGCGCGCCCTGAACCCCGCCCTGGAAAAGGAGCTGCCCGCCGCACTGCTTTTGAACCTGCGCCGCCGCGCCGCTTCGCAGGGGTGATCCGGTTTTTCAAAAATCAAACGGATAGAAATGGTTTTGCACCGGCAGAGGAACGGCGACCGGCGCTTCTCTGCCGGTTTCCTTCCTTATAAATCCCAAAGGCGTTCAAAGGCCGCAGCCGCTCACAGCCGATCCGGCTCTGGCAGCCTGCGCGTCGGTTTGCCCCCGGCGGGGTTCGCCTGCGGACTTTCCCGCGTGGGAGCGCGTGCAAGAAAAACCGGAAAACTCGAAAGAGCCGCATTGACCGTTTTCCCGATCCTTTTGACCGGCAGAGGAACGAACCGCCTTTGCCGGGTTTTCATTTTTGGAACGATGCTTTCCACCGGCAAAGGCGCATCCCCTACCCCTGCGGGCACACGGCACCCCTGCGGGGCACAGGCACCCCTGTGGGGCACAGGCACCCCTGCGGGGCACAGGCACCCCTGCGGGGCACAGGCACGAACCTGTGCGCCCTTGGCGCCTTCGGGGCGCTTTTGCGGAATTTGACGATTTTGCAAAATTGTCCTGCAATGCCCCGGATTTTTTGCTCAGACCTTTTTCCCGCCGCCCCCGTGTGATATGATAGAGCACGGCTGATGAAGCAAAGGAGCTGTGCGTCCTTTCGCCGCCCGCTTCGTTCGGTTCGTCCGCCGGGTTTGCTGAACTTTTCATACGTTTGACTGTGCACGGCGTTTTTTCCTTTTGAAGTTCTTCTTTATTCTTTTTGAAGTTCTTCCTTATAAAAAAACCGGAATCGTCAAAAAGCGACCGTGCGCGGGAAGGTGGTTTTTCTTGCTTCGACTGGATGCTCCTGCAAAGATCAACTGGACGCTGGACGTCCTTTTCCGCCGGGACGACGGGTATCATCAGCTCGACACGCTGATGCAGACGGTCTCGCTGTGCGACCGCGTGCTGCTCGAGCCGCTGCCCACCCCGGTGTTTTCGCTCTGCTCCGACGACCCGCTGCTCCCGGCGGACGCGGAGCAAAACAACGCCCTGCGCGCCGCCAAGCGCTATTTTGAAGCGGCGGGGCTGCCCGGCGGCGTGCGTCTGGGGCTGGAGCGGCGCATTCCCTCCGAGGCGGGGCTGGGCGCAAGCAGCACGGACGCGGCGGCGGTGCTGCGGGGATTGGACGGGCTTTACGGCACGCTGAGCGAGCAGGCCCTTGCCCGCGTCGCGCTGTCCATCGGGGCGGACGTGCCCTTTGGCCTGGCGGGCGGGCTGTGCCGCTGCGGCGGCGTGGGAGAAGCGCTCACGCCCCTGCTGCCCGGCGGCACGTTTCACCTGATCCTCGCCCGGGGCGAACAGGGCGTTTCGACCGGTGAGCTGTTTCGCTCCCTCGACCTTTCCGCCCTGCCCCACCCGGACACGGACGCGGCGCAGGCCGCCCTCCTTTCCGGCGACGCAAAGGCGCTCGCGCCCCACGTGGAAAACGCCCTGACCGCGGCGGCGGAAGCGCTCTGCCCGGAGATCTCTCAAACCCTTTCGCTCCTTCGGGAGAGCGGGGCGCTGTGCGCATCCATGAGCGGCTCCGGTTCGGCCTGCTTCGGCCTGTATGAATCGGAGGACGCCGCCCGCCGGGCGCTGCCCGCTTTGCAGGAACGGCTGCCCTTTGCGGCGCTGTGCCACACGACCTGAGCGCAAAACACCTGCGGCGCAGCGCTGTTTTGCGTTCGATGAGCTTTTTTACCCTATTGCCCTATCGGCTTTTTGCCCCTTTCCCCCTTTGGCTCTCCGCCTGCGCAGAGGGTCTTTTCTTTTTTTAGAAAACCCGCTGCGCGCCTCCTGCCTGCGTTTCTGGTATATTCTGTTTTTTTCTGTCCATACTATTTTCACACCATTTTCACCCCGGATTTTTCACGCGAAAAACCCAAATCGAAAGGGGGCTTTTTCCTTGAAGGGCTTTTCATCGAATGGCTTTGATCTGAGGGGCTTTTTTGCCCGCGCAAAAGCAGGGCGTTCCCGCCTGCCGCGTCCCATGCGCCCGCTGCGCCAAAAGCTCTTTCTGCCCGCAGGCGCGCTGACGCTATGCGTTTTGACGGCGCTGAGCGCGCCCCGGCCGCTGCGGCTGCACGTCATTGCAAACAGCGACGGCGCGGCCGATCAGGCCGTCAAGCTCCAGGTGCGCGACGCGCTTCTTTCCGAAATGAACGGCCTTGGCCCGGCTTCCGGCACGGCGCAGGCCCGTTCGCTCGTGCTGGAAAACGGGGCGGCGCTTTCGGCGGCGGCACAGCGGACGCTGCAAAGGTTCGGCCTGTCCTACGGCGCGACGCTGCTGCTCGGGCAGAGCGACTTTCCCGACCGCAGCTACGGCGGGCGGTTCTATCCGGCGGGACGCTACGAGGCGCTGCGCGTCGTGCTGGGCAGCGGGCAGGGCAAAAACTGGTGGTGCGTCCTCTATCCGCCGCTGTGCCTGGGCGCGCTGGAAAACGGCGAAGCGCCGGAGGAAGTCCGCTTCCGCTCGTTTTTTGCGGAACTGTTTGAAAAGCTCTTTGGAAAAAGGACCAACAACGCCATTTCATCCGTCAAAGGAGGATCACGCACATGAAAAAACGCATCGGCTGGCTGCTGCTGCTTGTGGGCTGCTGCGCGCTCATCGGGATATGGGGCGCGGTGTCGAACGCCGCGTCGCTTCAGGGCGGCTCGACGGGCAGCAAGGTCACGGAGGTGCAGAAGCGCCTCAAGGCCTGGGGCTACTACAGCGGCACGATCGATGGAAAATACGGCCGGCAGACCATCGACGCCGTCAAGTATTTTCAAAAGAAAAACGGCCTGTCCCAAACGGGCGTCGTCGACGAAAAGACCGCCGCCAAGATCGGCGTGTCGCTCTCGTCCTCCGGCTCGGGAAGCTATCAGTCCTCTTCCGGCCAGAACAACGCCAGCGGCGACGTGTACCTTCTGGCGCGGTGCATTTACGGCGAAGCGCGCGGCGAGCCCTATAAGGGCAAGGTGGCCGTGGGCGCGGTGATTTTGAACCGGGTCGACAGCCCGGATTTCCCCAACACCATCTCGGGCGTGATCTATCAGCCCGGCGCGTTTTCCGTCGTCAGCGACGGGCAGATCAACCTTTCGCCCAACGAAGAATGTCTCAATGCCGCGCGGGACGCCATGAACGGCTGGGATCCC
>JAEYFO010000044.1 GCA_023402915.1 Bacillota bacterium
GAACAGAACGCTCCCCAAAGCACGGTTATGCGAGCGTTTCGTTTTCTACTGCTTTCTGAGGAAGCGACGCTCTTCAAAGTTTGCGCTTTCCCGCCCCGTATGGAATGGAATTCACCGAAAGGGCAGACCGTTTCCCCAGTGCGCAACCTTTTTTGCTGCCTGAAGCATTTTGAAAAAGCCCATGCTGCGCGTCCTTTGCTTTTCCACTGTTTTCCCAAACGCAAAAAATCGCCCGAAGAAGGTTTCGCTTCTCCGGGCGATTCGTCTTTACCGGCCATGCCGGGGCGGTTGACCCTTCAGACCGGCAGCGCTTCGCCTGTCTGAAGGGTTTTCTCAATGTCCCCGGTGCTTTTCTTTTCGCTTTTGCTGTCTGAGGGCAAACTGTTCTTCTTCCCGCCGCTGCTTCCGCTCCCGCCGCGCCAGCCGGGCAGCCTCTTTCCCCGCCTCCCGCCGGAGGGCGAGCGCCTGCCAGGCTTTGGTTCCAACGGGCGCTTTTTCCAGCTGGCGGCGAACCTCGCGCCGGCGGCGCTTGGGATTTTTGATGAAGGGAACGGACGGCGCTGCGGCCACTGCGGGCGAAAAGCACAGGCTGTCCCACCGGCGCAGCAAAAAGTCATGCACCTCAGCGTCCTTCGGCTCCGCGCCGAACACGATCCGGCACACGCGGATGCTTCCCGCTTCCTCCCGCTCGCACAGGCCGACCCAGAACGGGCCTTCAAAAAACACGGTCAACGTACAGCAATTCATTTTTTTCCTCCTTTGTGGTTCCCTTTGCAGCGGGCGGACAACCAAGGAGGCAGGTTACTGACGAAACAGGCGGCGGCCGGCAGCCGCCTGATTTCGCGTCCGGACTACCGACCGGACTGTGTTTTTCCGGCTGGGGGAAATAGTATTTCGGTTTTTAAGGGGCAATTCGAAGGGACGCGCCGCGGGGGGGCGCTTTTCAAAAAGCGTCAAACCTTCGCGCTATTTTTCGTGTTTTTCCGCTTTCGGGCGCTCGTCCGCTTTGATGCGATAGACCAGATGGGGCATGTTCTTTCCATAATAGAACTTATCCTGCCGCCCCACCGGCTTCATGCCGTTGCGCTGCGCCACCGCGATGGAAGGCGCGTTGTTCTCCCGCATGATGGAATAGACCTCCGGCAGATGCAGCACGTCAAAGGCGTAGTCCCGGCAGGCCATGGCGGCTTCCGTGGCGTAGCCCCTGTGCCAATAGTCCTTGCAGAGCAGATAGCCGATCTCCGGCACCATGCGCTCGCCGAAGCGCTGGAGCGTCAGGCCGCTCGCGCCAAGGAACGCGCCGTCCGCTTTTCGAAGGATGGCCCAGTTGCTGAAGCCTTCGCTTTTGTAGCGGCCGATTTGCCGGGAAAGCCAGGCGTCGCACTCCTCTTCGGAAAAGGCGTGCTCCCATGCGTACATCACGTCCGGATCCTGCAAAAGCCGCCGCACCAGCGGGCCGTCCGCTTCGGTCAGCTTTCGAAAGCCCAGCCGCTTCGATTCAAACACAAATTCCATCTTATACCTGCGCAAGCGCCTGCTCGATGTCCGCAATGATGTCGCCGGGGTTCTCGATGCCGACGGACATACGGATGAGGTCTGCGGACACGCCCGCTTCCAGCAGCGCTTCATCCGAAAGCTGGCGGTGGGTCGTGCTGGCCGGGTGGAGCACGCTCGTGCGCGCGTCGGCCACGTGGATGACGATGGCCGCCAGCTTGAGCGCTTCCATGAATTTGGCCGCCGCTTCCCTGCCGCCCTTGACGCCAAAGGAGATCACGCCGCAGATGCCGTCGGGCATGTATTTTTTCGCCCGGTCGTAATATTCGTTCTCCGGCAGGCCGGGGAAGTTGATCCAGGCGACTTTGTCGTGATGCTGGAGGTATTCCGCCACTTTCTGCGCGTTCTGGCAATGCTTCGCCACGCGCAGGGGCAGCGTTTCCAGTCCGAGGTTCAGGATATAGGCCGTGTTCGGGCTCATGGGCACGCCCAGATCGCGGATGAGCTGCGCGCGGGCCTTGGCCAGATAGGCAGCCGGGCCGAACGCTTCGGTATAGGTGATGCCGTGATAGGACTCGTCCGGCGTGCAAAGATCGGGGAACTTGCCGTTCGTCCAGTCGAACTTGCCGCCGTCCACGATCGCGCCGCCAACGACCTGCGCGTGGCCGTCCATGTATTTCGTGGTGGAATGGATGACAATATCTGCGCCCCATTCGAGCGGGCGGCAGTTCACCGGCGTGGGGAAGGTGTTGTCCACGATGAAGGGCAGGCCGTTGTCGTGCGCCAGCTTGGCGAATTTTTCAAGGTCGAGCACCTTCAAAACGGGGTTGGCCACCGTTTCGCCGAACACAACTTTCGTGTTCGGGCGGATGGCCTTTTGCAGCTCCTCAAGGGGCGCGTCCGCATCGACGAACGTCGTCTCGATGCCCATGCGCTTGAGCGTGACGGCGAAGAGGTTGAACGTGCCGCCGTAGATCGTGGCGGCGCTGACGATATGGTCGCCCGCGCTGCAAATGTTGAGCACGGAAACGAACGAAGCCGCCTGGCCGGACGCCGTCAGGATGCAGCCCACGCCGCCTTCCAGCTCCGCGATCTTCTTTTCGACTGCATCGACCGTGGGATTGGCCAGACGGGAATAGAAAAAACCCTCTTCCTTGAGGTCAAAGAGCCTGCCGAGGTATTCGGCGGAATCGTATTTGAACGTGGTGCTCTGATAGATGGGAAGGACGCGGGGCTCGCCGTTTTTGGGGTGGTAGCCGCCCTGCACGCAGGTGGTATCGATGCGGTAATCGCTCATGGGTCGTCTTCTCCTTTTGAAAAATTTGGGAAACAGCTGCATTTGGAAAATCGTTTGAAAAATAAAAAAACGCCGCTGAAAAACGGCGTGAAAGACAGGGGCGTAAAACCGGTCTCAGGCAAAAGCGCGCGCGTTTTTCAGGCTGCGGACGATCCCGTACATTCGCATCATCATGGCGCGTTCCTCCCTGCCTTCGTTCGAAGCCTGCATTGCTGCAAACTCCTTTTTTTACCATAATACAGCCGCCCTTTTGTTGTCAAGAGTTTTCCGGCGGCAGCCGGCTTTGGAAAAGTTTCGTTAATCTTTCTTTCAAAAATTATGAACGAACTGGAAAAACGCCGCTTTTTCTGTGGCGCGGCGGCGATCAGTGCGATATAATCAAGCTGTTCTCGACAACATCCAGCAAATTGCCCGCGCTTTTTCGGGCATAAGGAGGTCTTTCCCTTGACTGAACCAACAAAGAAATTCGATAAATTCCGCCGCCGGCGCATCATTACGCTCTCCATTTCCGTCGTTCTGCTTGCGGTCGCGGCGTTTCTCATCAATCGCTTTTTGATCGTTCACGAGGACGTTCCCGCCTATCTTCTGGAGAAGAACGAGGA
>JAEYFO010000104.1 GCA_023402915.1 Bacillota bacterium
GGCCATGCACATCCCCCTTCCGGAGGGGGGCGCGAAGCTCGAACCCATGGGCGGCCTGCCACTTTTGACGTTTGAGGCGGAACTGAGCGGGCGGCAGCTTCAGGCCGTGGGCAGGCTTTCCCACCTGATGGCGCTTTTTGCGGTGGAGGGGGAGCTGCTTCGTCCGCTGGCGGCGCAGGCGCACGGCCCGTTTTGGGATATGCCGTCCATTTTGAAATACAAGGGAAAGACCAACGAGAGCTTCACCCGGCTGATGGAAAACCTCGCGGTGTTTTCCATGGAAAAGCCCGAACGGTTCGACGAACCCCTCACGGTGCTCGATCCGCTCTGCGGCAAGGGAACGACGCTGTATTGCGCCCTCGGCGCGGG
The DNA here is from genome assembly GCA_023402915.1 of Bacillota bacterium. Lineage (GTDB taxonomy): Bacteria > Bacillota > Clostridia > Christensenellales > CALWSW01 > JAEYFO01. The sequence goes on from JAEYFO010000104.1 coordinate 370, forward strand.
CTACAGCGCCTGCGGCGTGGAGCTGGACAAAAAAGAGGTGGCGGAAGCCGTGGCGTTCGTCAAATCCTACCTTCGAAACGGCCGCTTCAAGCATTCGTATGCCCAAAGCTCCATCACCGTCAACAAAAAAGCCGCCGGGCCGGTGCATTCCTTTGAGACGGCGGCCACGCCCGAACAATATAAAGCGGGGGAGACGCTTGCGCTCAAGATCGCGCTGGGCGACGGTGCGCTGGCGGGCGAGTTTTATAAAAAACAGCCGGCGGACGTGATCGTGACCGATCTTCCCTATGGCGTGCAGCACGGAAACGACCAGAACCGACTCGGAAAGGACACCCTTTCCATGATGCGGCGGCTGCTTCCCCTGTGGAAAAAAGCGCTTCGGCCGGGCGGCGCCATGGCGCTGAGTTTCAATGCTTATACGCTCAAGAGAGACGCGCTCCTTGCGGCCGTGCGGGAAGCGGGCTTTGCGCCCGTGGAGGCGGAGTGGGCGAACGATCTTTGCCACTGGGTCGAACAGGCCATTCTCCGCGATGTGATCGTTGCCCGCCGGGACGAACATCCTGCGGACAACCGTTGAATCCCGCAGCGGAATATGATACCATCAAAAAGAAATTCAATGGAGCATTCGACGGCAAAGGAGCACGGGATGAAACTGTATGTGACGGAGTATTTCGGCTGCAACGTCTTTGGCGACGCAGCCATGAAGGAATATCTTTCGCCCGAGACTTACGCGGCGCTGCGCCGCACGATCGACGAGGGAGAGCCGCTGACCATGGCGCTGGCGGATCAGGTGGCGGAAGGCATGAGGGATTGGGCGGTCAAGCAGGGCGCGACGCACTATACCCACTGGTTCCAGCCCATGACCGGCCAAACGGCGGAAAAGCACGATGCGTTTTTGATGCCCTCCGGCAAGACGGGCGGCATCGTGCTCGACTTCAACGGAAAGCTCCTCATCAAGGGCGAAGCGGACGCTTCCAGCTTCCCTTCCGGCGGCCTGCGCGCCACGTTTGAGGCCCGCGGCTATACCACGTGGGACTGCACCAGCCCGCCCTTTGTCCGAAAAGACGAAAACGGCACGGCCGTGCTGTGCATCCCGACGGCGTTCTGCTCCTTTACGGGCGAAGCCCTCGCCGAAAAAACGCCGCTGCTGCGCTCCATGGAAGCGCTCGACCGGCAGGCCGTGCGGGTGCTCCATCTTCTGGGCCATCCGGAAGTGAAAAAAGTGACGCCCTCCGTCGGCGGCGAGCAGGAGTATTTCCTTATCGATAAGGAAATGTATAAGCGCCGCAAGGATCTGGTCTATACGGGCCGGACGCTCTTTGGCGCGCCACCCGCCAAGGGACAGGAGCTGGAGGATCAGTATTACGCCTCCATGAGCGAGCGCGTCGCTTCCTATATGGCGGAGCTGAACGAAGAACTCTGGAAGCTGGGCGTGACGGCGAAAACCCAGCATTACGAAGTGGCGCCCGCCCAGTACGAGCTGGCCCCGGTCTACGCCACGGCCAACATCGCCACGGACCACAACCAGCTCATCATGGAGATGATGCGGAAAGTGGCCGACCGGCACGGCTTTGCCTGCCTGCTGCACGAAAAGCCCTTCGCCTGGGTCAACGGCTCCGGCAAGCACAACAACTGGTCGCTTCTGACCGACACGGGGCGCAACCTCTTGAAGCCCGCCAAAAAGCCAGAGGACAGCGCGGTGTTTCAGGCGTTCTTCCTCGCGACCATCGCCGCCGTGGACGAATACGCCGAAGCGCTGCGCATGAGCTGCGCCTCTTTGGCAAATGGCTGCCGCCTTGGCGGAAACGAAGCGCCGCCGCCCATCATTTCGGTCTATATCGGCCGGCAGCTGTGCGATCTGGTCGATCATATCGCCGCAGGCGACCGCAGCGAAGAGCCGGCCCACAAGGAAGAAATGACCATGGGCGTTTCCACGCTGGCCGTGCTCCATAAGGACGAATCTGACCGAAACCGCACGTCGCCCTTTGCGTTTACGGGCAATAAGTTTGAATTCCGCATGGTGGGTTCCTCCCAGTCGCTGGGTCTGCCCAACACCGTGCTCAACACCATCGTGGCCGAAGAGCTGCGCCGCATCGCCGACCAGCTCGAAGGGGAACAGGACCCCGAAGCGGCGCTTCCCGCCGTGCTTTCCAGGCTGGCCAAGGAGCACCGCCGCATCCTCTATAACGGCAACAACTATTCCGAGCAGTGGCGAAAGGAAGCGGCGCGCCGCGGCCTGCCCTGCATCGAAAACACCGTCGAAGCGCTGGAAGTCACCGATTCGCCCAAGCTGGTGGAGGTGTTCAGCCGCCACGGCGTGCTCTCGGGCGCAGAGCTTTCCGCCCGCCGGGAGATCGGACTCAAGAGCTACAACAAGCACGCGCTCATCGAAGCGGTCACCATGCTCAAAATGGCGCGGCAGAAGCTCCTTCCCGCCTGCGTCAAATATTCCGAGCGCCTGGCCTGCGCCGCCAACGCCGTCCATGCCGCCGGATGCGACAACGACGCGCACACGGAGCTGCTTTCGGCGCTCTGCACCGGCATCCGCGCCATGAAGCGCGCCGTCGAGGGGGTGGAAGAGGTCTATGAATCCGTCCTTTCCAAAAAACAGGATACCGGCGCGCAGGCGCACGCCATCAACGACGAACTCCGCCCGAAGATGGATCAGCTCCGTCAGGCGGTGGACAAGCTGGAAATGATCGTCGATAAGGAATACTGGCCCCTGCCCAGCTATGGGGAAATGATGTTTTATATCGGATAAATCCGGAAGGAGAAAGCACTGTCATGCAGAAGGAAGCACAGACGAACCGCGCCGCAGCGTTCGAGGCGATGCAGCCGAAGGAGGGAGCGGCCAAACTCCTTTCTCTTTTGAACCGGCTGACCGTGTTCCGGGGCCTTCTGCAAACGGAACCGGCAGCGGCGCTGGCGGCGCTTTGCGGCGCGCTGGCGAAGGAAGATGCGGACGGGACGGAGAGCTGCTATCACGCCCTGACGGCGGCGCTTTTGAACACGCCTGCCCGCCGGGTCACGGGGGACGTGTGGAAGGATTTCCTGTTCGGCTGGATGCTCGAGCAGCCCAACCGGTTTTCCGCCCTTGCGGCCTGCGGCCAGAGCGATCCGGCTGTTTTTGGCGCCATGGCGCAGGAGCTTCGCACCATGCAGCAGCTGTTTTCCCTCACGGATGGGCAGCTCTTTGCCTGGGGGGAAGCGCTCCGCGCCGCCAAAACGCAGAAGAAGCAGCCTGCTGAAAAAAAGTACGGCAGCGAGGAGAACATTTCCCGCATGGCCGCTTCCGCCTGGGGAAACAATTATTTCAACCGGGAAAAGCCGACATCCCGCCCCGCAGAGCCGCAGCAGAGCGACCCTGCGCCGCAGGCCGACCCCTGGACGCCGTGGCTCTACGACGCGCCGGAGGAGGAGCAGAAGCTGGCCTATGCGGCGGACGAGGGGCTGGCGGTGGTGTACCGGCTGTTCCTTGCGGAAGAGGACTGGGGCAAGCTGGTATCGCCGCTTTCGGAATTTCACAGCCGGTATGGAACGGGAAAGTTTCTCCGTTTTCAGGCGCTTTCCGCAGAAAACGGCACGCTCTCGGGCGTTGATCTTTCCGCCGCGCCGCACTGGGATACCATTGCGCTGCCCGGCAGCCAGAAAGAACAGCTCTACGCCAACACCCTGCGCTTTTTGCACACGGGCAGGGGAGAAAACGTCCTGCTTTACGGCCCGGACGGCATGGGCAAGCGGGAGCTGGTGCTGGCGCTTTGCGAAGAACTGCCGGAGCTTCGGCTCGTTCTGCTCAACGAACGGGAGCTGTCCGCCAACGTGGACGCATTGCGCGCGCTCGAGGCGCAGCCCTTCCGGTTCGTGGCGCTGCTGGACGGCCTGACGCTTTCCCCGCGGGAGTATCGGCGGCTCAAGGCGGCGTTTTGCGGCGCGTTTTCCAATGTGCTGCTGTATGCCGTTGCGCCCGAGCGGCCGGAGGATTCGGCTCTCTTTGGGCTGGAGCTGGCCGTTTCGTTCCTTTCGCCGGAGGAATTCTGCCGCGAAGTGAACCGCTGCCTGCACGAAGCGGGGAGTGCCATGGATCAGCAGGCTCTTTCCCAATATGTCCGCCAGTGGCAGGAAAACGGCGGAGAGCTGTCGCTTCAGGCCGCTTCCAGGCTGGCGCAGCGGCTTTTGCGCAGCCGGGAATCCTGAACGAAGCTCAAAAGTCAAAAATGTAACAACTGGAAGTTCCTGACAAAATGTAAAGAATCCTGAAAGTTCAATCGGGGAAAAGCGTATGGTGTGAACCGTACGCTTTTCCTTTGCCGTTGAAAAAACGTTTTCGCAATGCGCAAAGTCGAAAATCAAAAAATTTTTGCGTTTTTTGCAAAAAATAATTTGACAGATTTCGTGTGAATAGCTATAATTTTGCTGTACAAAATCACAGCCGTGTTTCAGGCTCAATGGCGAGCATACCCGTGCGGAAAGAACAGGTCGAACGTGAAAACGGCCTTTTTCAACGAAAGAACTGACCTGATTCCGTGGAAAGGGTCAGTTTTCTTTTGTGAAAAAATCTGGAGAAACATGGTATACGGCGTTGCAAAAGTGTGAAAACTGCTGTATACTGGATGTAAATAACGATAATTCAAACCGTTTGGAGGTAAAAATAATGAAAATCGCCCGCAGAGACGAAATCCGTCATTACATCGAGGCCAAAGGCGAAGTCACCCTGCTCGAGCTTCAGGACATGTATCCCGATTGCTCCATGATGACCCTGCGCCGCGATCTGATCCACCTCGAAGAAGAGGGTCTCATCAAGCGCACCCGCGGCGGCGCCGTTTCCATTGACCGCCTCGGCGGCGTGGTGGACGGCCGCTACAGCCAGCGCGTCATGGATCACACGTCCGCCAAGATGGAAATTGCCCGCAAAGCGCTCGAGCTGATCGATCTGAGCTGTTCGCTTTACATCGATTCCGGCAGCACGACCATGTTCTTTGCAAAGCAGCTGCCCGACATCCACTGCGCCGTGCTCACCAGCGGCGTCAACACCGCCCTTGAGCTGACGAAGAACCCCAAGCATTCCGTGACGCTGCTTGGCGGCCATCTCAACCACAATACGCTCTCCTGCGGCGGCGCTCAGGCCATCGGCTACCTCGGAACGATCAACATCGACACCGCCGTCATGGCTACGTCCGGCTTCAGCCTTGAATACGGCTTCACCAGCGGTTCCTATACGGATACGGAAGTCAAGCGCGCCGTCATCAGCCGCGCCCGCCGCACCATCATGCTCGTCGATTCGAGCAAGATCGGCCGCAGCCTTCCCACCACGTTCGCGCACCTTGAGGACGTGCAGGTCATCGTGACGGACGCCCGTCCGGCCGACGATATCGTCGCCGCCTGCGAGGCTGCCGGCGTCCAGCTGGTCTATTGATTCGCACAACCAAACAAAAAGGAGCGGGCTTCCGCTTCTTTTTTTATGGATTTTTCTTGCGAAAGCAGAGGGTTCTCCGTTTGCCAAAAATGGAAAAACGGGTATAATAGAAGCGATACATGCTTCGCCGCGAAAACGGCGCAATTTTTCCCACCGGGAGGAAACGAATGGATTCCAGAAAATACATGATCTCCCTGGTCGTTCCTGTTTATAATGAAGAAGCGGTGCTCCGCCTTTCGTTTGAGCGGATGAACGCCGTTTTGCAGCAGATGAAATGCCGCTATGAGATCATCTATAT
>JAEYFO010000179.1 GCA_023402915.1 Bacillota bacterium
CCCTCGGTTTTTTGAGTGGAACCGGCCGTCAGGATGCAACGACGACCCGGCTCACATACAGCCCCAACAGCAGCACTGCGATCAGCGCCGCCGAAAGGGAGAGGGGCTGGGGAATGGGTTTGCGGGGATGCGGCAGCTTCATGGTCACACCTCCGCGGGCGCTTCGGCGGAAGTCTCCGCCGAAGAGAGTTCGGAAGAGGGCACGCAGCAGGCCGTCAGGGCGTAGACCTCCGCCGCACCGGCGGCGCGCAGCGTCATGGCGCATTCCCGAAGGGTCGAGCCGGTGGTGACCACGTCGTCCACGAGGATCACGTGCAGACCCTTGACGCCCTTTGCAAAGAATGCGTCGTCCATGTTATGCAGCCGCTCGGCGTAGGAAAGGTGGGTCTGCGAAGGGGTGTTGCGCACGCGGGTGAGCGCGGAGCGGATCCACTGCCGGCCGGTGATGGAGGACAGCTCGCTGCACAGCTCATCCGTCTGGCAGAAGCCGCGTTCCTTGACGCGCTGCTCATGCAGCGGCACGGCGCAAAGCACGCAGTCGGCGGGGAAATCGTCCACCTGTGCCATGGCCAGCGCGAAGAAGTGCGCCACGTAGCGCTGGTTGTCGTATTTGAAGGTGTGCATGAGCGTGCGCAGAGGCTCGCGGTATTCGTAGGCGGAGCGAAGCCGCGTCACGCCGGGAATGGTCCGGTCGTTTTTTGCGGCGGGCGGGAGGCGTTCAAGGCAGGCGGCACAGATACAGCTGCGGCCGATGGCGGTCTTGCCGCAAAGGACGCACTTTGTGTCGCGGGGAAACAGGAAATGCCTGATGGAACGAGAGATCTGAGAAAGCTTCATTGCATTCACCCGTACAGCGCTTCCAGTTCGCGCAGGCAGGCGCCCAGCGCGCTGTAACGCTTTCGCTCGTGATTGTTCGCCACCATGGCCTCGACCGTCGCCTGCCGGCCGATGATCACTACCCTGCTGCGGGCGCGGGTCACGGCGGTATAGAGAAGATTGCGGGTCATGAGCATCGGCGGCCCGCCGCAAAGCGGCAGAAGCACCGTCGGGAACTCGCTGCCCTGACTTTTGTGGATAGAGATACAGTATGCCAGATCCAGCTCTTCCAGCTGGGGATACTCATAAAAACAGGTGCGCTCGTCGTCAAAGAGGATCTCGACGACCTTTTCCTTTTCGTGGACGGCCATGATCGTGCCGATATCGCCGTTGAACACGCCCGCCCCTTCGAGCGTGCCGCGCAGCCCCGGCTTCGTCCATTCCATCTGATAGTCGTTTTTGATCTGCATGACCTTGTCGCCCACGCGGAAGGTCAATTCGCCGAAGGCGCGCTCGGCCTTGCCGCGGCTGGGGGGATTGAGCGCCGCCTGAAGCTGGAGGTTCAGGTTCCGAACGCCCAGCATACCTTTTTTCGTGGGGGAAAGCACCTGCACTTCGCTCCAGGGATCGCCCAGCTTGCCGTTTTGGCAGATGCCCACGATGCGCGAGAGGATCATTTCCGGCGCGGAGCGCTCTTCAAAGGCAAAATCGCCCGTGTAATCCAGCAGGGGAACTTCGCCGCAGTTGATCCGGTGGGCGTTGACGACGATGCGGCTGCGGCTGGACTGGCGGAAAATTTCCGTCAGGCGCACCACGGGCAGCGTGCCGCTGGCGATGGCGTCCCCAAGGACGTTGCCCGCGCCCACGGAGGGCAGCTGATCCACGTCGCCCACCAGGATGAGCCGCGCGCCCTGCGGCAGCGCGCACAGCAGGTGGTACATCAGCTGCACGTCGATCATGGACGCTTCGTCGGCAATGTATACATCCGCTTCCAAAGGAGAATCGGCGTTCCTCCCGAAGGAATCGCCGTTGTATTCCAGCAGCCGGTGGATGGTGCGCGCCTCCATGCCCGTGGCCTCGGAGAGCCGCTTGGCCGCCCGGCCCGTCGGGGCGCAAAGCTCGATGGAAAGCCCCAGCTTTTCCATCAGCGCCAAAATGAAGTCCACAATGGTGGTCTTGCCCGTGCCCGGGCCGCCGGTGATGACCAGCACGCCCTGCCTTGCGGCGGTGAGCACGGCTTGCTTTTGCAAAGCGTCCAGCACAGTGTCGGACGTGCGCTCCAGCGCGGAAAGCTCCATCTCGCAGTCGATGCCGGAGGCTTCCACCGGGTGGCTGCGCAGCTGAAGGAGCATCCGGGCGCATTCGGATTCCCACTGATACAAAAAGGGCAGAAACACGCAGTCCACGCCGTCGATCTGCCGGGCGAGCAGCTGTCCGGAAAGGATCAGCTCCTCGAGCTGTTCGCGGCAAAGCTCTTCGTCGCAGCGCAGGCTTTCGGCGGCGATGGCCGTCAGCCGTTCCATGGGCAGGCAGGTGTGCCCGCCGTCCGTGCGCGCCCAGTTGAGCGTGTACTTGAGCCCGGCGCTGACGCGGAAGGGGGAATCCGCCCCAAAGCCCACGTTCTGGGCGATCTGGTCGGCGGTGCGAAAGCCGATGCCCTCCACGTCGTCGATGAGCTGATAGGGATTCTGCCGCACCCGGGCGAGGGTGTCCTGCCCGTAGAGCTTGTAGAGCTTGACAGCCTGCGCGCTGCTGATGCCGTAGGACTGAAGCCCCATGACGATGGCGCGCATGCCGTGCTGTTCCAGATAGGAAGCGGAAATTTCTCCGGCCTTTTTGAGGGAGATGCCCCGAATTTCGGCCAGCCGCTCCGGATGATTTTCAAGGATGTCCAGCGCTTCGTCGCCAAAGCGGTTGACGATGTTTCGCGCCGTGGCCGCGCCCACGCCCTTGATGAGGCCGCTTGCAAGGTAGCGCTCAATGGCTTCCGAGCCGTCCGGCGGAAGCGCGAAGCCCGCGGAGAATTTGAACTGCGTGCCGTATTCCCGGTGGGAGACCCACTGGCCGGTCAGCTCGACGGTCTGCCCCGGCGCGACGGCGGGCAGAGAGCCGACCGCCGTGACGACCCCATCCCCCTGCGCGGCGAGGGCGGTAAACGTCAGCTGGCTGCCTGCGGAAGGCGTCAGTTCCAGCACGGTCCAGCCGTTTTCATCGTTGCGAAAGACGATGTCGGAAACGACGCCCTTGAGCTCCTCCATGGGACTGCGCCCCCTTTCTGACAGAATTGCGAAAAGAAAAATTGAGAAAATGCGCCGGGCGTTTGCAAAAAATCGGAGAAAAAAGCGAAAACCGCAAACGCATCCGGGCAACAGACGTTCGTTATCATTTATTATACCGCGGCAGCGGAACCAGCACAAGGGCGGCGCGCAAAAACTGCGGCAAAACGGGCGGTAGACGGCGGGAGAAAACCGTGCTATCATGGGCGCAAACGGGAAAAGGGGGGCGGTAGAAAGTGGACGAAGTGCTGAAAGCGGCAAAAGCCTATTATGAAACGGCGAGGGAGCTTTGCGCGCTGCTTTCGTCGCTGAACGAACCGGCTCTGAGCCGGCAAAGCGCAAAGGAATTGCTGCTGGCGCTGCTTTCACTCTGCGAAAAATCCGTGCGCCTGCCGAAAGTGGAGCCGGAAGCAGAGGACATTCCCGTCAAAAAGGATTGGAGCTTTGCGCCGTTTGGAACAGAGCACTGCTATTGGGAAATTTTCGACCCGGAAACACGGGAAGAGCCGGTGGCATGCAGCCTGTGGGACGATGGAGAGGACATCGGAAACGAGCTGATGGAGGGCTGCCGCCTTTTTGAGGCGGGGCGTCCGCAGGAGGCGCTGTGGCACTGGAAGTTTTCCTTTGAAACGCGCTGGGGGCATCACGCTTTCGGCGCGCTGCGGGCGCTGTATGCGATTTGTTTCTGGAAAGACGGCGGCTGCTTTTGAAACGGCGGGCAGGCGCGTCGGGCAGGTGCGCCGGGTGGGTGCGGCCTTCCTGTTTTCCAACAGAAAAGGCGAGCGCGGTAAGCGCTTTTCCCTTTGAAAGTTTGAATGAAAGTTTGAATAAAGTTTGAAAAGGGGAGCATCGGAAAAATGGAACCCATCGTCATTCGGGCCTGCGAACCGGCGGACGTTCCCGCCGTGCGGGCCATCTGGAACGAAGTGGTTGAAGAGGGCGCGGCCTTTCCGCAGGAGGAGGGGCTGACGGAGCGGGGCGCGGCGGAATTTTTTGCGGCGCAGAGCCGCTGCGCCGTGGCGGTGCGGCCGTCGGACGGGAAAGTGCTGGGTATGTACATTCTGCATCCCAATAACGTCGGCCGCTGCGGCCACATCTCCAACGCCAGTTATGCCGTCGGCAGCGAGAGCCGGGGAATGCACATCGGCGAGCTGCTGGTGCGCGACTGCATCCGGGCGGCGGGCGCGCTGGGCTTTCGGCTGCTCCAGTTCAACGCCGTGGTGGCGGACAACCTTCCGGCGCGGCGGCTGTATGAAAAGCTGGGGTTCACGCCCCTTGGCACCGTGCCCGGCGGGTTCCGCAAAAAGGACGGGACCTATGCCGACATCTGCCTGTACTATATCGAAGTGTGAAGGTTGGAGTGTGGAGTGTGAGGTGGGAAGAGCGGCTGTTTCCGAACGAAAAAGGAAGATATGCCGGAGCGGGAGCGCTCTTTCGACAATAGAAAAGGAACGGGAACGCTTTTCAAAAAGACGGAAGTCTGTGAGCTTGCCGGATGGCAAAGAGCCGCCTTCCGTGCGCGGCGGGAGGAGACATTCGAAGCTCTGACGAGGGCGCTGCTCAATGGCGCGCGCCGTCTTCCGTGCGTACCGGAAGGGGGACATTCCGCGCTTCCAAAGGCGGAACGCCTTTGACAAACAAGTTTTCCAAAAGACAAAAGAGCGGTGAAAACCGCTCTTTTTGCTGTCTGAAATTCTTTACAGCGCCAGGTCGAGACGCTCCCAGGGAAGGTCGAGGTCGGGACGGCCGAAATGACCGTAGGCCGCGGTCTGACGATAGATGGGCGCGCGCAGGCCAAGGCGCTCGATGATGGCTTCGGGACGCAGATCGACTTTCTTTTCGATCAGGGCGGCGATGGCTTCGTCGCTCATGGCGCCGGTGCCGCGGGTGTCCACCATGATGGAGACGGGCCGGGCCACGCCGATGGCATAGGCCAGCTGGATCTCGCAGGCTTCCGCAAGGCCGGCGTTGACGACGTTTTTCGCCACATAGCGGGCGGCATAGGCCGCGCTGCGGTCCACCTTTGTCGGGTCCTTGCCCGAGAACGCGCCGCCGCCGTGTGGTATGTAGCCGCCGTAGGTATCG
>JAEYFO010000184.1 GCA_023402915.1 Bacillota bacterium
TTTTTTTTGTAAATATACCTTTTGGGGGGTTAGGGGGCCGCGCCCCTGAACGCCTCCCTCCCCCTTACTCCGCCGGGCGCAGGCTCGCGTCGGCCACGCCAGCGGCGTGCGCGCCGGCAATGCGGCCGTCGGTGGAGGAGAACATCAGCGCAGAGCCGCTGAAGTAGAGCTGGTTGTAATAGTACTTGTTGTTCATCGAGCCCACGGCGTACAGCCCTTCAATGACCGAGCCGTCTTCGCGGATCACCTGCAGGTGCTCGTTTGTCTTTACGCCGCCGAGCGTATCGGAGCAGGCGGGCACGATCTCGATGAGATAGAACGGGCCGGTCTCGCCGACGGGATGATCGAGATATTCCGCCGTCTTGCCGAATTCCCCGTCCTCGCCCGCCGCGCAGGCTTCGTCGTACTTCGCTGCGGCAGCAAGCACGTTTTCCGCGTTCAGACCGGCGGCCTTCGCCGCTTCTTCAAGCGTTTCGCCCTTGAATACCGCGCCGGAACCCAGGCCGGATTCCGCAATGTCCTTCGCCGTGCCTTCAAGGCCGCTGTAGACCGCATAGTACGGGCCGGATTGCAGCTTCGCCATGGTGACGATCTGGAGCGCATAGTGCGCGGCTTCATTCATGAAGCGGTTGCCGTCCTTGTCCACCATCAGGCGGTTGTAGGTGGGTTCCGCCACGCCCTCGATGGGGCTGTTGGAATACTGGAACACTGCGGCGTTTTTGTTGACCGCAAGGAACGCGCCGGAGGGAGAAGGCCAGCAGGGATTGACCCAGGCATCCTCAAAGGTTACGGCGCCCACCGCTTCCGCCATGGGGATGCCGTCGCCGGTGTTGCCCACGGAAGCGATGGTCACCAGCCCCTTCAGCTCGGGGATCAGCTCGGCCACCAGCTCCTCGTTGCAGGAGAAGCCGCCCGTGGCCAGAATGACGCTCTTTGCGCGTACTTCCACCGGGCCGGAGGGGCCTTCCGCGCGCACGCCGACCACCTTGCCGCCCTCTTCGATCAGCTCGGTTGCGGGCGTTTCCGTGTAAATTTCCGCGCCCATTTCCATGGCCTTCTCCTTGAGCAGGTTCATGACCTTGGCCGCCGCCCGGCCACCGGAGGTATCGCTCGGCACATCGGCCTGCAGCATGGCCATGCCGCGCTCAGGGATGGAAGTTTTGGCCGTAAAGGACGCGCCGAAGGACTGGAGCCAGTCCACGGTGAACATGGTCTGGATCAGCTGCCAGCTCAGGCGCTCTTCGTCCGGATAGGGGGAGGTGCGGGCGCTGTTTTTCTGATAGTCCATCCAGCGGGCGAGAGCGTCTTCCAGAGTGTCCGGCTCGTCCGTGACGTGATGTCCTTCGTTTTCGGGGATCTGGCAGACCATATAGGAGCCGAGGGACGCCTTGGCGCTGCCGCCGGTGACGGCCAGCTTTTCCAGAACGACCACCTTCGCGCCGTTTTGCGCCGCGCTGGCAGCGGAGGCAAGGCCGGAAAGGCCCGCGCCCACCACGACCACGTCGGCCGTCAGCTGCTGCGTTTCGCCGGAAACGGCCTGCGCGACAGGGGTTCTGAGCGCTTCAAGGTCGGCGCCCGCCTGCGTGAGGCAGTCCTCCATCAGCGCAAAGAACGCCGTGCTGGTCACAGTCGCACCGGAAACGGCGTCCAGACCGATGGACTGGGTCTCCACCACCTGAGCGGGGAGTTTTTCCAGCGCCACCTGGCCGATGCCGAGGGTCTCGCTGTTTTCCAGAACGTCCACGGATTCAATGGCGGATTCGGACGTGGTCACAGAGATCGTGATCGGGCCGCCAAAACCGTCCGCCGTGGCGGTATACGTTCCGGGGGTGAATTTTGCATCCGCGGGCGCGGCGGAAGCGGGGGCTTCCGTGGGCTGTGCGGTTTCGGCGGGAGCGGGCTGCTCCGTATTGGCCGCCGGGGCGCAGGCCGCGAGGGACAGCGCCAGCAGCAGGCTCAGAATCAGGGACAAAGCTCGTTTCATGGGTTCTCCTCCGTTTTTCTTCGCCCCGAAACGCGCAAAAGCATGCGTTGGGACGGCTGGAAACCGGGGCGTTCCGCCAGGGGGATCAGGGCAGCTCGTCCGTCCGGCTCACTTCAAAGAGCACGGGGCGCAGCCCTTCGTTGCAGCAGACCACCGCCCGTTTCCCGTCCTCGAGCCAATGGCCGCCGATGCTTGCGCCCGCGCCGGAAAGCACGCCGTACACCGTGCGGTGGATGGCGGTCCAGGCGTCCTCGCAAAGATCGAGCGGGCGGCCGTAGCAGGTCAGGATCCACTGCTTGCCCGGCTGATAGAGCGGGCAGGGCGTGGGAGCGGGCAAATGGAATTTTTCGGCAAAAGCGGATTGCACAGTAGTTTCCAGAACTTTGATTTTGCAATGGTACATGATGCGTGTCCTCCTGCGCAGGTGACAAAATGAGTATATCGTGCTCGTTGAAAAAAAGACAGAATGCACTTTTTTGTAAGCACTTTCCTTTTGGTAAGGGGGAAGCGCGCGGGGCGCGCCGGATTCCAAAGAAGGAAAGCCCTGTGGGGCGATGGATTTTGCGGCGCGTTCATGCTACAATTATAAAAGAAATTTTGAAAAAGAACATTCCGGAAAATTTTGAAAAAAACGCCAAACGATTTTCAGAGGTGGAAACCAATGAAACAGCCCACGCGCCTGCCCGTTCCCAAAGACGGGATGCAGCCGTTTGAATATGCGCTTTCGCTCGTGAGTGGGAAATGGAAGCTGCCCATCCTTTTTGCCATCGGGACGTGCGAGCCCATCCGCTACGGCGAGCTGCGCCGGGCCGTGCCGGGCATCACGGACAAGGTGCTTTCCGAGCAGCTGCGCCAGCTCGAAGAAACGGGGCTGGTAATCCGCCTGAAGTATCCGGACGAAACGGTGCTGCGGGTGGAATACAGCCTGTCCACCGTGGGACACGATTTCATGCCCGCGCTGATGGAGGTCTGCCGCTGGGGAAAGCGCTGCGGCTGGGAGAACATGACGGCGGAGCGCGGCTGGAAAAAGGCCGTCACGGTCTGGGGCAAGCTCGGGCCGGAGGACGACGTGCATTTCCCCAACGAGATCTGCCGCCGGGTGCATACGGAGCCATAATGCGCAGGTTTTGCGGAAATCCCGAAAGAATTTCCGCGAAACACAGATTTTAGCGCAAACATTTGCGCAAATTTGCGAAACCTATTGTCTTTCCCGCCCGAATTGGATACAATAACGAAAAGAGAACAAAAGGAACGCTCATCGCCAAAAAAACTACTTGATTTGGAGGAAAAACACCATGGTTAGCGGCACTGCTGTCATCAAGAACAAATCCGGGCTGCACGCCCGTCCCGCCAGCGTTTTCGTCAAGGAGACCCTCAAGTACAAATCCAAGATCGACATCATCGTCGGCGACAAGGAATACAACGGCAAGTCCATTCTGGGCGTGCTGGCCGCCTGCGTCAAGACCGGCACGGAGATCACCCTCCGCTGCGACGGCCCCGACGAGCAGGAAGCGCTCGACGGCATGACCGCCCTGATCGACTCCGGTCTGGGCGAATAAGCGAATAGGGCAGGGGATGTTGGGGGACTTTTTTAACTTGTCGATTCAAGAAAAGAAGTTCCCCAAACCCTTCTGAAAACTTCAAAACCCTTCTGAAACTCGTTCAAAAAGGGGAATCCTGCCGCGAAGGGCGCGCTTTTCAAGGCGTTCGCGCCCTCTAAAAGAGAGCAAGGCTGAACGGATGCTTTGCACAGCAAAGCGTACTTTGCGGAACCCGGCGACCGTCCCTTCGGAACAGGGTCGTCAGCGGCGGATCCCCGACCTCATTCCGGTTTCCCTCCGCTGTGCGCCCCGCCGTGTGCCCCGCAGGGGTGCAGGGGGAAAAGCGTTCCTTGCGGTTTTCTCCGGCCGTCCTCCCTGAGGACAAGAGAAAACCGGTGTACTCGCGGAAATTCAACGCACAATCTCCCCGGGGTCAAGGGGCCTCAGTCCTCACTTCGCAATGGTCGTTCCGGTTCGCTAACGCTTCCGGAACTTCCTTGCTCAAGGTCGTCACCCGCAGGGTGACATTCCACCTTGATGAAATCCCTGATTTTCAATCGAAAATCAGGGGAGTGGGCCTCCCCCTTCCTTTTTCGCCCACTGGGCGCGGTCGGGGTCAGCCCCCTTGGCCCCGGAGAA
>JAEYFO010000226.1 GCA_023402915.1 Bacillota bacterium
GAAAAGATCAATTTGGAGAAGTTCCTCTGTTCTTCTTCCGAAAGGCAAAGCAGGAAGCTTCTTCAAAAAAATATTGAGTTGTTTTTCAGGACAGTCGAGAAAACTCGGCTGTCTTTTTTGTTGGGAAAATTGTGGAGAAAGGGGGCGTTTTTGGAGTTTTTTGCTGTTCGTTTCATCAGAAAGCAGATGCATTTTTATGGCTCTGTTCCCTATCAGAAAAGAAACGTAGCGTCTTTACTTTTACCTTTTTTCTTTGAAAGTTTTTGGGTCTAGGGACTTTTTACAAAAAGTCCCTTGCGGGGTCTGGGGCAGCGCCCCAGCGCCTTCCTCCCCCTTCACACATTCTTAACGCAATCAGCGCGGTTTCTTCACGGAAGCGTGCTTTCGTGTTTACAAAAAAAGAATACAATGTCCCCGTACCGGAAAGAAAAAAAGAAAAAGAAACTCTCAAACATCCGGAGAGGAAAGGTGAAAACAACATGAAAAAAGCATTTGCATTGATGATGAGTCTGATGCTGGCTTGCGGCGCTCTGGCGGGCTGCGCAGCACAGAAGGATACCACGCCCGAAACGACCGCGCCCGAAGCGGCGACGGAAGCCCCTGCGGCAGCGACGGAAGCCCCGGCTGAGGAAAGCAGCCTCACCGGCAAGCCCATCATGGTCGTCTCCCGTGAGGAAGGCTCCGGTACCCGCGGCGCTTTCGTGGAGCTGATGGGCATCGAAGTCAAGAACGACGACGGCGCCAAGGAAGACCGCACGACTGAAGAAGCGGTCATCGCCGCCAAGACCGACGTGGTGCTCCAGCAGGTGGCGGGCAACGAAGCGGCCATCGGCTACGTGTCCATGGGTTCTCTCAACGATACCGTCAAGGCGCTCCAGATCGGCGGCGTGGACGCCACTCCTGAAAACGTCAAGAACGGCGCCTACGCCGTGTCCCGTCCGTTCAACATCGCCTATAAGGGCACGCTCAGCGACGTGGCGCAGGACTTCCTCGCGTTCATCATGAGCAAAGAGGGTCAGGAGATCGCTTCCGGCAGCTACATCCCCGTCAAGGAGGACGCTGAGGCGTTCGTCTCCAGCGGCGCTTCCGGCAAGGTGGTCGTCGCCGGTTCTTCCTCCGTCACTCCTCTGATGGAAAAGCTGGCCGAAGCCTATCAGGCCGTCAACAGCGGCGCAGAAGTCGAAGTCCAGCAGACCGACTCCACCGCCGGTATGCAGGCAGCCATCGACGGCGTGTGCGACATCGGCATGGCCTCCCGCGAGCTGAAGGAAGCCGAAGCGGCCGAGCTGACCAGCGAAGCCATCGCGCTCGACGGCATCGCCGTCATCGTCAACACCGCCAACCCCGTCTCCGACATGACGAAGGAAGACGTGGCCGCCATCTTCATGGGCGAACGCACCGCGTGGTAACAACACACAACGCAAACCAGACTGCCGCCGGAAGCGTCAGACGCTCGCCCGGCCGGCAGTCTTTGCCGTGCAGAGGGAACCGGGAGCGCTGAAAAGCCTTTTTGAAACAGCGGAAACAGAAAAGAGCGCCGGATGGTTTTTGAAACAGCGGCTTCCTTCGCCGTTCGGTTTGAAAAGCAAAAACAAGCGTCCGCCAAAAGCAGCGCCCGCGTCGAAACGAGGAAAAGCCGGGCGCAGCGCGTCCTTTTTGAAAATTTGAAAAGTCAAAAAAGCGGAGAAAGCGGTAGCTTTTCGGAACTTTTTCAAACGGGCGGAAGGCGGCGCAGTCTTTTCAAAAAAGCAAGCGAAACAATCCAGCGCCTTTTTCCAAAAAAGAAACCGGCGCATGACAGAGCCTTTTTCCCAAAAGGGCGGCGCGCCCCCTGTTCCGGGGCGGAAGGAGAAAACGAATGAACGAGCAAAAACGAAGCGTATCCGAAACGCCGAAAACGCCAAAATCGCCCAAAGAGTCCGGCGCAACAAAACAGCGGCGCAGCGCTTTTAAGGAAAAGGCCATGGAGTGGGTGTTCCGCATCGCCGCCTGCGCGTCCATTTTGGCGGTGCTGCTCATCTGCCTGTTCCTGTTTGCCAACGGCATCCCCGCCATGGCGAAGATCGGGCTGGGCGACTTCCTTGGCGGAACGAAATGGAAGCCCACGGCGGAACCGGCGAAGTTCGGCATCCTGCCCATGATCCTCGGCAGCATCTACGTCACGGCCGGAGCCATCCTCATCGGCGTGCCCATCGGGCTGCTGGCGGCGCTGTTTCTGGCGCGCTGGTGCCCGAAAAGGCTCTATCGCGTGCTCAAGCCCATGGTCGATCTGCTGGCGGGCATCCCATCCATCGTCTACGGCTTTTTCGGCATGGTGGTGCTGGTGCCCTTCGTGCGGGATAACTTCGGCGGCGATGGCAACAGTATGCTGACGGCATCCATCCTGCTGGGCATCATGATCCTGCCCACGGTCATCGGCATGAGCGAAGCGGCCCTTCGCGCCGTGCCGGAGCAGTATTATGAAGGGGCGCTGGCGCTGGGCGCAACGAAGGAGCGGGCGGTGTTCTGCACCGTGCTTCCCGCGGCGAAAAGCGGCGTGCTGGCGGCGGTGATCCTGGGCATCGGCCGCGCCATCGGCGAGACCATGGCCGTCATCATGGTGGCGGGCAATCAGGCGCGGATGCCCAAGGGCATTTTGGCGGGCGTGCGCACCATGACGGCCAATATCGTGCAGGAAATGGGCTACGCCGCCGGGCTGCACCGGGAAGCGCTCATTGCCACGGGCGTGGTGCTGTTCGTGTTCATCCTGCTCATCAACGGCTGCTTTGCGGTTTTGAAGGAGCGCAGCAGCCGGGAGAGCAGCGGAAAGAGCGGCAAAAAAGCGAAAAAAAGCAAAGCGGAGCAGGCGGCGGCAGCCGGAACGGAAAACGGCGCAGCGGTTTTGACAGCGCCGGAAAGAGAGAACGCATCGGCGCTGCTTCCCAAATCGGCGCGAAAAACGCCGGAGAGTCCGGCGGCGCAGCCGGTCTTATCCATGGATATTCAAACAGCGAAAAAGGAGGGGGAACAATGAGCGGCGCAAAGAAAGAACCGCTGTCTGCGCGGGCAAAAGCCTGGGTGAAGCGGTGCGCAAAGCATCCGCTCTCCCTGCTGGCGCGGCTGGCGGTGTATTTTGGAATGCTCGCCACCGTGTTGGTGCTGGTCTATCTGGTGGGCTACGTGCTCGTTCGGGGTATCCCGAACCTGACGCCGCCGCTGTTCGCCTGGAACTATACGACGGAAAACGTTTCGGTCATTCCGTCCATCATCACCACGCTTGAAATGACAGCGCTGTCGCTGCTGTTTGCCGTGCCCTTTGGCATTGGCTGCGCGGTGTATCTGGTGGAATATGCGAAAAAGGAGAGCCGTCTTGTCCGGCTCATCCGCCTGACGACCGAAACCCTTTCGGGCATCCCGTCCATTGTGTACGGCCTGTTCGGCACGCTGTTTTTCGTCACGGCGCTGCACTGGAGCTATTCGCTGCTGGCGGGCGCCTGCACGCTGGCCATCATGATCCTGCCGCTGGTGATCCGTTCGACGGAGGAGGCGCTGATCTCCGTGCCGTCGCTCTATCGCGAAGCCAGCTTCGGGCTGGGCGCGGGCAAGCTGCGCACGGT
>JAEYFO010000231.1 GCA_023402915.1 Bacillota bacterium
GCCCTGCTTTTTTCTTGGCTCATCCGCCGGGCGGCTGCCCTTCTCTTCGGGACGCATGGCACGTCAGGAAAATTTTTGTCCGCCTGTCCGCCCCGCTCTCCCTCTTCCCCTTTGGTGATACAGAGACCTTTCCCGCCGGGGAAGGGATGCAGCTTTCAGAGGGATAACATTTTCAAAGGGGCGCGGCCTTTTCCCGCGCCCGCTCGTCAACGTTTCTGAAAGGGCGGCAAAAAGTGGCCAAAAGATCCTTCTTCCCGGAAAAGGTCAGGCATCCAAAAAACCAAAAACGCCCGCACAGGCCATCTGCCTCCGGACGTTTTATTTTTTGGAAAGACGCCCTTTCCCTGCGGCACGGATGGTTTCGCATACCGCACGGAGACGGGCTGGCGCACCTTTAGCGGTAAAACCTGCCGCGTCCCAGCGGCGTAGGTTGGACAGCCAGCGCTTTTTTCAAAGCCCCAGCAGGTTTGCGCTTCCGCCTTCTTCAAAAAATGTGAGATCCCCGCAGCGCGCACGGGCGGCGGGGGCGCCCCTTTTCAAAAGCGGACGATCGGGAACCGCTCAAGTTTCAAAATTGCAAACCGCTGAACTTCTGAACATTCCAACTTTCGAAATTTCGAAAGTGTCCAACTTCCAAAATCGTCAAATCACGGAAAATCGATCCTCGCTCCGCTTCTGCTTTCTCGCTGTTGGAGCTGTCGCTATTGCAGCGGTTCCCTGGCCGCGCAGCGGGCACACAAGCCGCGCACGACCACCTCGATGGACTGCACGCGCATTCCGCTGTGATCCTTTTCAAACGTGCGCAGCAGGTCGCTTTCGCAGTTGGTCAGCACATCCTCCACCGCGCCGCAGCAGGTGCAGATGAAGTGGCCGTGGGGCGAGAGCGTACCGTCAAAGCGGGTGCCGCCGCAGATGCCGTCAATGCGCCGCAGGGTGCCCGCGTCGGCCAGCTGGTTGAGATTACGGTACACCGTGGCCAGGCTGAGGTTGGGGATCGCCGGCTTGAGCCGGGCATAGACCGCGTCTGCCGTGGGGTGATCCCGCTCCGCCATGACCGTATCGTAAATCATTTGCCGTTGTCTGGAAAATTTCACTGGTTACTCCTTCCGCCGTTACCGGACGGCGATCGCTTCGATCTCGACCCGCGCGCCTTTGGGGAGGGCGGCGGCCTGCACGCAGCTGCGGGCGGGGAATCCGGCGGGCTGAGCGCTCTGCGCCAGATCGAAATACACCGCCGCGGCGTACTCCTCTTTGGGACGATTTTCCTCAAAGACCCGGCCATAGATCTCGTTGACCGTGCCGAAGTCCTTCATATCCGCAAGAAACACCGTTGTTTTGACCACGTTGGCCAGCGTCATCCCGGCCTCGGCCAGCACGCTCGCCAGATTGCCCAGCGCCCGCTCGGCCTGCTCCTCCAGCGCCGTGGGAAGCGCGCCGGTTTCCGGGTCTGCGCCCAGCTGTCCGGAGACATACAGCGTGTCGCCCGCCAAAACAGCGTGGCTGTACGGCCCGATGGCCGCCGGGGCGCCGTCTGCGCAAATTGAAGTTCTGCTCATTTCCCTGCTCCTCGCATTCTTGTAAACTTTTTCCGGCCGCTTTTCACTGCGGCAAATTTGTTGTTCAGCTTTTCTGTCCACCTGGTACGCTTTCCCTTTGGAAAAGCCTCCTGCTCCTTTGGGGACCGCTCCTTTTCTCCCCGGAAGCGCAAAGTGGGCGGAACATGCGCTCGGGCGCGTGCTTCCTGTCCTTTTCCCTATGCGGGACGCATGGCTGGGGAGCTCGTCAGGACGCACAGCGGAAACCGTCCGCCCTCCCGGCAGCAAGGGGATTTTTTCCCAGCGGACGTTTTTGTCTTTTTACGCTTGAAAACGCTGTGTTTTCGAACGTCCGGCAAAATTGTCCGGCTGCTGCCGAAAGCCCTTCGCCGCCGGATTCCAATTGCTTTATCCGCAGCTGTTCTTTCTTACAACGATCAGATCATTCCACCCATGGATCTGTCCTTTTTTCTCAAATTAATAATTGTTATCTTTTTTATTCATCATACCTTTTTTCTGCACAGCTGTCAAGGGGCAGAACTGCTGCTCCCCGTCTGTTTCTTTGATGCTCCGCAGAAAAACGCCCCGCACACGCAGGGCGTTTTCGTTTTGCTGATTGCCGGGCTGAGGCGTATTTTCTTCTTTTTCCCTTTAAGAGCCAGCGCTTTTCCGGCCTGCTCGAGCCTTCGTTTTTCAGTTTTGACTCTTCGCCGATGCTTTTACGCTTCCGGCTTTTCCGCCTTTTTTGCCCGCGGTTTCCTTGCGGGCTTAGCCTCTCCCTCCGCCTTTTCCGCTTTCTTCGCGGCGGGCTTCTTCGCGGGCGCAGCTTTTTTCTCTGCGGCGGGCTTTGCCTTGGCGGCAGGAGCCTTCTTTGCTCTGGAAGCCGGCGCCTTCGCCGTCTTTACGGGCTTTTCCGCCTCATGCTCAGGCTTTTCCGCCTTTGCTTCGCTCTCCTCGGCCTTTTCCGGCTGCGAAACTGCCGCCGGTGCGTCGCCGAGCACCTTGTGATACAGCGCGGCGTACTCTTTCGCCGAAGCGGCCCAGCTGAAATCCACCTTCATGGCGCGCTTCATCATGCGCTCCCAGGCGGGACGGTCCTTATAAAGCTCCACGGCCCGCTCGATGGTGTAGAGCATTTCGTGGGCGTTGTAGTTGGCGAAGGAGAAGCCCGTGCCCTCGTCGGTGTATTTGTTGTAGGGCTGGACGGAATCCTTCAGGCCGCCGGTCTCACGGACGATAGGCAGCGTGCCGTAGCGCATGGCGATCATTTGGGAAAGGCCGCAGGGTTCGAATTTCGAGGGCATGAGGAACAGATCTGCGCCGGCGTAGATGCGGTGGCTCAGGTTCTGGTTCAGCTCGATGCGCGTCGCAAAGCGCCCCTGATAGCGCCAGGAGGCCCAGCCGAACAGGTCGTGATAGCGCTGCTCGCCCTTGCCGAGCATGACCACCTGCACGTCCTGCCGCATGATGTCGTCGATGACGCACTCGATCAGGTCGATGCCCTTCTGGTCGGTCAGGCGGGTGATGATGCCGATGAGAGGGGCTTCCGGCCGCTGATCCAGCCCCATGTCCTCCTGCAATGCGCGCTTGCATTCGGCCTTGCCCTTGAGGGAGCGGGTGGAAAAATGCGCCGGGATCACCGGGTCTGACGAAGGATCGTACTCCGCCGGATCGATGCCGTTGAGGATGCCGCAGAGCACGTCGCTTCGGCTGCGGAGCAGGCCGTCGAGCCGCTCGCCGTAATAGGCCGTCTGAATCTCCTGCGCATAGGTGGGAGAGACCGTCGTGACGTAATCGGAAAAGACGATACCGCCCTTCATGAAGCTGATGCAGCCGTAATATTCCAGCTCTTCGGGCTTGAAATGCGCCTGCCCGATGCCCAGAAGATCGTCGATGTGCATCCAGGAAAAGATGCCCTGATAGCGCAGGTTATGGATGGTATAGATGGTTTTGATGTTCTTGTAAACTTCGTTTTCGCGGTACTGCGTGGCCAGCAGCGCGGGGATCATGCCGGTCTGCCAGTCGTTGCAGTGGATCACGTCGGGCACAAAGCCGGTGTGAACGATCGCCTCCAGCACGGCGCGGCAGAAAAACGCGAAGCGCTCGCCCTCTTCGTTGCCGGATCCGTAGACGCTCTCGCGGGCAAAGTAATACTCATTGTCCACAAAATAATAGGTAACGCCGTCCTTTTCGAGCGACTCGATGCCGCAATACTGCCTGCGCCAGCCGAGGTTGACGTAGAAATACAGCTGCTGGCGCATCTGCCGCTTCCACTGGTCGGGAATTTCCTTATATTTGGGCAAAATGACCCGAACGTCCATCCCGGAGGCGGCCAGCGCCTGGGGCAGCGTTCCCACCACGTCGGCCAGACCGCCCGTTTTGACAAACGGGACGCATTCCGACGCTGCAAAAAGTACTTTCATCGGTTCTCTCCTTTTTGGCGATCGCTTCCGGGTGCAGCGCTTTTTGCGCGCATCCGCAGCTGATGTCCGGCGGGTCTGCGCCCCGCGCTGTTGTTGTTGAAAAAATCAGAAGATCAGACCACTGCGTTCTTTCGGATGACCACGGGGAAATTCTCCGTGCCCAGCAGGCGGCGGTCGCGGCGGACAAGGACGTTTTTGTCCAGAATGACGTTTTCCAGATGGGCGTTATCGGCCACGGTCGCGCCCTGCATGACGATGCAGTTTTTGACCACTGCGCCCCGGGCCACGCGCACGCCGCGGAACAGCACGCAGTTTTCCACCTCGCCCTCGATGAGGCAGCCGTCCGCCACCATGGAATTTTTCACGAGCGCCCCTTCGGCGTAGCGGGCGGGCGCTTCGTTTTTCACCTTCGTATAGATCGGGTTTTCCTGCGAGAAGAGGTCGGCGCGCACGTCGGCCTTGAGCAGCTCCATGTTCTCGCGGAAATAGGTGCTCAGGGAATCGAGCCGCGCCACATGATCGTCGTAGCGGAAGCCGTAGACCTTGAGGGTGTCCAGCCGCTTGAAGATCATGTCCCGGAGGAAATCCACATAGCCGCGGCCGTGGGCCTCGTTGAGCAGATAATCCAGCAGGCTCTTTTCCAGAATCATGCAGTCCATGGAGCAGTTGCTGGACTTGGGCCGCAGGGAATCGATCTCCATATCGGTGATCCGTCCCCGCTCGTTCATCAAAAAGCGCACGTCGTTGCCGGATTCCTCATAGACGAAGGAATCAGCCGGCTCGATGCTATACAGGCAGGTCACGTCCGCGCCGCTGGCCAGATG
>JAEYFO010000018.1 GCA_023402915.1 Bacillota bacterium
ATCTGGGCGAGCTGTACGGGGGCGACGTTTCAGCGGCGCTGCGGCCCGACGCGAACGCCAAGCAGCAGCAGGAGCGGCGGGACGTTTTGCGGGCGGTCTCGCTGCTTCCGGCCAAAAATTCCGAACGATTTGCGGCGCTCTGGGAAGAATATGAAGCGGGGGAAACGCCCGAAGCGCAGCTGGTGCGCGCTCTCGACAAGGCGGAGACCATCTTGCAGCACAGCCAGGGAAAGAACCCGCCGGACTTTGACTATGGCTTCAACCTTCGCTACGGCGCGGCGCTGTTTGAAAAAGACCGGACCCTCCGGCAGCTGCGCGCCCTGCTCGACGAGAGGACCCGCGCGCGGATAGACGGGGCGGATGAGACGGAAGAACCGCCAGTGGGGGCGCACGGCCATCCTTTGGAAAACGAACCGGACGCTTCAAAGGGCTGAAAAAACAGGCGCGCCTGCGAAAAAGCCGAAAGACTCAAAACGCGAAAAACCGGAAGGACGGGCAAAATCGCCCTGCGCCCAAAGCCGCGTTCAACGGGATGCGCCGCAAACTCAGCGGCCTACGGCAGGGAAAAGAAGCGACAAAATTGTCGTTTGGAGCAAACAACGGCGCAAAACGGCGAAGAATCTGCTATACTTAAAACACTTGAATTTTCAGATCTGAACGATCAGGAGGAAACAACCGTGGACAAACTGGTGAAGGTGACGGCGGACAGTACCTGCGACCTTTCGGAAGAGCTGCTGGAGCAATGGGACATTACCCTCACACCGCTGTACGTCAACCTCGGTGAAAAATGCTGCCGCGACCGGATGGACGTGGAGCCCAAAGCGATTTTTGCCTATTATGAACAGACGGGAAATCTGGCCAAGACTGCGGCGATTTCTCCTGAGGACTATATCGAGATGTTCCGCCCTTACCGCGAAGAGGGACGGGAGATCGTTCACATCTGCATTTCGAGCGAATTTTCCTGCTGCTATCAGAACGCCTGCATCGCGGCGCAGGAGCTGGGCGGCGTGACGGTGATCGATTCGCGGAACCTCTCCACCGGCAGCGGCCATCTGGTGATGATCGCGGCGGAGCTGGCCCGCGCGGGGAAAACGCCCGGCGAGATCGAACAAGCGGTGCTGGACGCCGTGCCCAGGGTGGACGCCAGCTTTGTGGTCGATACGCTCGAATACCTCTATAAGGGCGGCCGCTGCTCGGCGCTGGCGGCGCTGGGTTCGAACCTTCTGCGCCTCAAGCCCTGCATCGAAGTGAAGGAGGGCAAGATGGGCGTGGGCAAAAAATACCGCGGCCGCATCGAAAAGTGCATCAGAAAATACGTCGCTGACCGGCTCGAATCCCTCGACGGCATTGATCCGAACCGCATTTTCATCACCCACACCATGACGGCCGCGTCCATGAGCATCGTGGACGACGTGAAGCGCCAGGTCGAGTCCTACGGCTATTTCAAAGAGATCATTCCCATGCAGGCGGGCAGCACCATCGCCTGCCACTGCGGCCCGGACACGCTGGGCATTCTCTACCTCCATAAAAAAGCCTGAAGGGGCGGAGCGCGGCTATGACCGGCGGGATCGGCGCACAGTAGATCCAATAAAAAAGAGGAGCGGAAGCGCTTCTCTTTTGTGTTTTTGGAGAAGAGGAGACGGACGCGCGGCGGCGACGGGTGGAAGGAGCGTTTTTGGCGGGGAAAGGCTTTTGATGTGCGACGGTTTTGCGGCCAGATAAAGGAGAACACCGCGAAGGCGGGGAGGGAGGCTTGACGAGTTTTCAAAAGATTCTGCGGCGGACGGTGGCGAAATGCGGCTTTGGCGGAGAAAAACGCGGTTAACTTGTGGGCAAAATCGCGGCGGAAACCTGCGGGACGGCTTTGCCAAAAAAGCTGTTTTGAAAAATTGAAAAAGAAAAAACGGCGGATTGTTTCGACTGGAAACAGGGAAGATAAGATTCTTTTGCCCTGCGAACCGTCTTTTTTTAACTGCTGGAATGAATGGCAACCGTCCCGCAGCACAAAAAAAGAGGAGCGGCGGGGCTCCCCTTCTCAATTCGACCTTGAAAAAATTTTGAAAAATCTGAAACTTCTTAAATGACCTGGCCCGGTCGAACAGCCGAAAATCAGCTCAAAAGGCAGAACGGGCACCGGCCGAACAGCCGAAACCTCAGACCGCCTGAGAAAAGACCGTCCGCTCCAGCAGGTCGGCGATGGCGCTGTGATCGTTGTCGCGCACAACGACGTCCGCCACGGCGCGGGCTTCCTCAATGGCGTTGGCGGGCGCGGCGCTGAAATCGGCCTCCTCGAGCATCTCCAGATCGTTGTTGAAATCGCCGATGGCGATGAGCTTTTTGAGCCGGCCGCCCAGCACCCGGCGCAGGCGCACCAGAGCGCTGCCCTTGTTCACGCCGGAGGGGATGACCTCGTTGTACGTCCTCAGCGTGGGCACCATGGTCAAAAGCTCCCGGTCGGGCGCGGTGGAGAGCCGCTCGCGCAGGCGGTCCATGCGCGCTTCCGGCAGGCACAGGATGATCTTGAGCCATTCTTCCCGAATTTTGGAAAGGGGCGTCGTTTCGTAGGACAGCCCTTCCTTGATGGCGTACGGGTCGGGGATCTGGCGGGGATTGGGCATATACAGTCCCTTGGACGTAAAAATCTGGACACAGACTTCCGGATCGATCGCCACGGCGCGGCGGATGAGCGCAGCGGCTGCCACGCGGTCAAGGCTGCACGTATCGACGAATTTCGCTTCGTCAAAATCATAGAGCGCGCCGCCGTTGAAGAGCACACAAAGGGCGTTCGTGGAGAACTGCCTGCGATAGCACTCGATGTTGAGCGGCGTGCGGCCCGTCGCAATGCCCATGTGGCCGCCGTTTTGGATGAAGTGGTCAATGGCCGCGCGGTTCTCGTCCGAAACCATCAGCTGGCTGTTGAGCAGCGTGCCGTCCAGGTCGGTGTAAAGATAAATGCCGTCGTATTTGCCCATGTTCGTTTTCCCTCTTGACAATAAAAATAGGTGATCCGCGCGTTTGAAACAGGCGCTGCGGTGGTAATGCAACAAAAGCCGACCCCTATTATAAAGGACAATTTGGAAAGTTGCAACCGTTTGCGCAGGAAACAGCAGGACAAAATATGGCAGTTCTCTTGCAAAAAGAAAAAGTTAGCTTAGGCTAAACACGAAACGCGGTTGACAAAGCGGCGTGCGTTTCGTATAATCAGACACAGTTAAAAGGGAGTAGTTGACATGTGCGTTCAACATCTTTCGAAGGGCGGCAGTCCCGGCGGGCAA
>JAEYFO010000078.1 GCA_023402915.1 Bacillota bacterium
GTATTATCGGGGAGAGATCTGAAAAGAAAATTGCGCGGCAGAAGGGGCTGTTCGGCGGCAAAAATGTGGAAGCAGCCAAATTGAGGCAGGACTGGTTTTTTCAAAAGAGATTTGAAAAATTTTTGAACCTGTGAGAAGGAGTTCAAAAAGCAGCACATAACCACGTCGAGCAGTCGCAATACCCCTTCACCCCTCCGGGGGCGCTGTACCCTTTCGGAGCACAGGTCTGCTCGCGCCCTTCCGGGGCACACAGCACCCCTTCGGAGCACACAGCACCCCTTCGGAGCACACAGCAGGAACCGTATTTGCCCTTGTCAACTGAGGGTAACGACAGAAAAAGGCACCTTCGAAAGAAGATGCCTTTTTGTAATGCCGGAAAACTTACTTTCCGAGGAAAGCCAGCGCGGTTTCCGCAATGCCGGCGGCGTCGAGCTTGTAGTACGCAAGCAGTTCGTCGTAGGGGCCGGAAGTGGCGTAGGCGAGGGGCACGCCGTGGCGCTTGACGGGCACGGGGTACTTTTCGCTCAGCAGCTCGGCGATGGCGCCGCCCAGACCGCCGTTGACGTAGTGCTCTTCGACGACCATGACCTTGCCGGTCTTTTTGGCGGATTCGATGAGAAGCTCTTCGTCGAGGGGCCACACGGTGGGCATGCCGATCAGGCGGACGGAAACGCCCTTGGCCTTGAGCAGTTCCACAGCTTTAAGCGCATCCACGGTCACGGTGCCGGTGGTGACGAGGGTCAGATCGTCGCCGTCAGTGAGGACGTTGCCCTTGCCGATGACGAATTCCCTCTCTTCCCAGAGCACTTCCATGGCGGGGTTGCCGATGCGCATGTAGACGGGGCCTTCATGCTCGATCATGGCCTTGCAGGCGGACACGATCTCGGAAGGATCCTGCGGGGCGAGGATGACCATGCCGGGGATCTCGCGCATGATGGAGAAATCCTCAAGGGAATGGTGCGTTGCGCCCAGGTCGGAATAGGTGAAACCGCTGTTGCGGCCGACCAGCTTGACGTTCTGGCGCATGTAACCGAGGTCGTTGCGCGCCATTTCGTAGTTGCGGCAGGTGACGAAGGGAGCGATGGCGCAGAACACCGGGATCTTGCCGGTGGTGGCAAGGCCCGCGGCGATGCCGGTCACGCCCTGTTCCATGATGCCGCATTCATAGTAGCGGTCGGGATGGTTCTTCATGAAGGCCTTGTGGCCGGAGCTGCCGCCGCTGTCAGCGGACATGACGACGATGCGGTCGTTCTGTTCGGCCAGCGCGTCGATGGCAGCGCCGAACGTTTTGCGGGGATCGAGTTTTTCGCCGATCATCATGTTACTCCGCCTCCTTTACTGCTTTTTCAAGCTCAGCGATCTTGGCTTCCACTTCGGCCTTGGCGCGTTCGAGCTCGTCGCCCTTGGGCGTCCAGAAATGGCATCCGGCGGTATCTTCGAGGAAGGAAACGCCCTTGCCCTTGATGGTGTGGGCGATGATCATGCTGGGTTTGCCCTTTTCAAAGGGAATGGCGTCGAGCGCTTCGACGATCTGGCCCATGTCGTTGCCGTCGATCTCGCGCACAGCCCAGCCGAACGCAGCGTACTTTTCTCCGATGGGAGCAAAGTTCATCACGTCCTTGGTGCGGCCGCTGATCTGCAGGCCGTTCCAGTCCACAAAAGCGACGAGGTTGTCCACCTTGTGGTGCGAAGCGGCGGCAGCGGCTTCCCAGTTGGAGCCTTCGGCCTGTTCGCCGTCGCCCATGACCACGTAGACGTGGCTGCCCTGATCGCGAAGACCCAGCGCCATGCCCGTGCCGATGGACAGGCCGTGACCGAGCGCGCCGGTGTTGGCTTCGATGCCGGGGAGCTTGTACATGTCCGGATGGCCGGGGATCTTGGAATAGAGGGAGCCATAGGTGTCGAGAACGGCCTTATCGAAGAAGCCGCGCTCGGCCAGCACGCCGTACTGAGACATGCACTTATGGCCTGCGGAAAGAAGGAAGCGGTCGCGGCCTTCCCACTTGGGGTTCTTCGGATCGACCTTCATTTTGTAAAAATACAGCGCAGTGACGATATCCACAGAGGAGAACGCGCCGCCAAAATGACCGTGATGGCCCGCCTCGATCATGCGCAGAATGTTGCGGCGGCACTTGTAGGCGGTCAGTTCAAGCTGCAGCAGCTCAGCCTTTTGCATTTTCATATTCGTAGATCCTTTCAATCTTGGGGGCGGAACGGGAGTTGGGATCAAAGGTGCAGCTGAGGTATTCCTTGACCATCATCTTGGCCACTTCGATGCCCGTGACCTGGGCGCCGATGGTGATGATGTTGGCGTTGTTGCTCAGCTGAGCGCGCTGAGCCTGATAGACGTTGTTGACGTTGGCGGCGTAAGCGCCCTTGACCTTGTTGGCGGCGATCATCACGCCGATGCCGGTGCCGCAGAAGAGGATGCCGCGGTCATATTCGCCGGCAGCCACCGCTTCGGCGACCTTGATGGCGGTGTTTGCATAGATGGGATCGTCGCTGCCAAAATCGACGCACTCGTGACCGAGGGATTCGACATACGCGATGATTTGCTGCTTCATCGCAGTTGCATTGGGATCGCAGCCGACTGCAAGCTTCATGTTTGAATACCATCCTTTTTGTGGGTTTGTTTGTGCTTGTATATACAAGTTTACTATACTTATATCACACTGAGCGCCTAATGTAAATAGCCAATCGATAATTCGCACGGGAAAATGTGCGTTTTCGTGCGAAGAGACGTTCAGAGCGGGGGAAATCAGCCGAAACAAAGCGCGGATAGGATTTTGCGCAGCCAAACTTTGAAACGGCAAAGTTCAATGAGAGGGGCCTTTTTTTATGGACCGATGAAAGCGATAAACTCATAATCGACCGCGCAGCGAAGCATGCCGCGCACTCTTC
The DNA here is from genome assembly GCA_023402915.1 of Bacillota bacterium. Classification (GTDB taxonomy): domain Bacteria; phylum Bacillota; class Clostridia; order Christensenellales; family CALWSW01; genus JAEYFO01. The sequence continues at coordinate 2,902 of JAEYFO010000078.1, forward strand.
GCACAAGCCGTTCGTAAAAATCGATGGCAAGGCCGATGTTCTGCCGAATCAGTTGCGCAGCTTCGTCAGGCGAAAAATATTTTGAACTGTAATAGTTGTCCGGATCAAAAATGCAGGGTTCAAAATTTTCTTTGATCTGGGTGAGGACGGGGTTATCGAAGTCGGTCTTGAGCAACAGGGCACAGCGCTCGATTTCGTCCAACATGGCGTGCATGGCGTCGTAGGAATAGAGCGTGTAATCATACCAGGCAAAGCGCTCATCCTGACAGCAATCCCGAAACACCTCATGAGGGCAGGATTCGTCAAAATACTTATCGAGAAAATAGTAGAGAAAATCGAGGATGTCTTCTTCTTCCATGGAAATCATATGATTCCTCCCAAGACACTTTTCGAGCGCTTCCCGGCTTGGATAGCGGTGTATGGACTCAGGGTCTGCGGGGAGACGGATGGGAACGATTGAAAATAGCCCCCCGCCTTCGATGATCGGCCGCTGAAATACTGGTTTTGCCGCACGTTGGATAGTCGCGTAGTCGATTTTGGCAGGTTTGTTGTCGGAATATCGTTCTGTTATGCCAAAATGAAACTGTCCGCAGCTGTCGCCCCGAAGAAGCAGCCCGCAGTCAAAGAAGCAGTCTTCTTTGGTCAGAGAAAAATGCCAGCGCATATCATTCGCGATATAGAGATGAGCGCTGTTTGTGGAGAAAGTTTTTGAAGAAGTGTGGATGGTCGTTGTGCGACGGATGGAAGTACCGAGAACGCGGTCAAAAAGAACGGAGGCGTCAAAGTTGCTGTGATTTAGTCCATCCACGATCGACGGGCCGATCTGATTTGTGGCCAGAAAAAGCCCGTGATCCCCACTGGGCCTGATCTCCAAAGTGCTGTCATCTTCAAACACCAACACGACGGGTTCGCAAATGCAGACTTCGCACGGCAGGAGTATCCGATTATACCACGGATAGGTGTTTTCGCGCAGCGCGTCATAGGGGACGCCGGCGCGAAGAAGCTGTTTGTCCGCAGCTTGTTCGTATTCTTGACGGTTCATGTTTTCGGCCATGCCGATGCAGTGGATCGCTTTGATCTTTTTTCCTCTTACCGCGAAGCATTCCAGTGCGCTTTCCAGTTCCTCCGGCGTTTGAACGCGCTGCGGGTTCCATTTGTACCTATCAAAGAAAGAAGTCATGAAATCCCCTCCTGAATGGTGAAATTGGTAGAATTCATGAGTGGAATACTTTAAAATATCATATTGTGAGGGAAAGTGCAACTAAAATATTGAAATAGATATTAGAAAATTCGATAAAAGGATCGGAGCAAAGAAGAAAGGCAGGATGCTTCTTCCGCGTGTCCCACTCCCGTCCGCATAAAATCCCACTGGAAGCAAATACTAACGGCGCTGCAAAATAAAACAGGCAGGAGGCAACGATTTGAAAGCAACAGGAATTGTGCGCCGCATCGACGAGCTGGGGCGCGTGGTCATTCCCAAGGAGATCCGAAGGACGCTGCGCATCCGGGAGGGCGACCCGCTGGAAATTTTCACCGACCGCGAAGGCGAAGTCATCCTCAAAAAGTATTCGCCCATCGGCGAGCTGAGCGATTTTGCCAAGGAATACGTCGAGTCGCTCAACCAGTCGCTGGGGCATATCGCGGTCATTTCGGACAAGGATACCATCGTCGCTGTGTCCGGCGCGGGGAAAAAGGAGCTGCTTGATAAGCC
>JAEYFO010000083.1 GCA_023402915.1 Bacillota bacterium
TGATATAATCAGGGAAACAAACAGAAAAAAGCGCAAAAGAAAGCGGCGCGCACAAAAGCATAGGAACAAAAGAGAACAGCAGCGGACGGAAACGCTCGAAAAGATCCGCAGCACGGCGGACGATCCGGCGCAGAAAGCGGGCTTTGAAAAAATGACCATCCGCCAGATCTGCGAGCGGGCGGGCGTGGCCATCGGCGGGTTTTACCACTATTTCAAAACGAAGGACGACCTGCTCTTCGACCGCTACGCGCGGGGCGTCCGGGCGTTTGAACAGCTGGAAGAGGAGGTGCTTTGCAAACTCTCCCCTCTTGAGGCCCTGCGGGAGCTGAACCGCTTCAGCATCGAATACACCGAGAGCCGTGTGGCCGACCTTTCGATCGAGTATCATGCGGCGATGGTCAAAACCTATCAGCAGTGGAAAGCGCGGCTGGACGACGTGCAGCAGGTGTTTGCGCGCAGGTACTTTACCCTCGGCTGCGAGAGCGGCGAGATTCGCTCGGACTATTCGCCGGAGGAGCTGGCCGGCATGTTCTTTTGCATGAGCACGGGCTATCGCTACGCGGGCCTGCTGGAAGAACCGGGCTATTGCCAGAGGTGCCGCCTGGCGGAGCAGATCGACCGCTGGCTCTGCTCGTTGAGGAACCCGGAGAGAAAGAGCTGAAAAGGCAGGGGGAGCCGAAGGAGGATGCTGCGGATTTTCTGAAAAAGCAGAAAACAAAGCGGCCTTGAGGAGTTTCTTTGCCGGGCGTGTCGCCCCAAGGGTGGGAAAAGTACCGATCAAAACCGGCGATACTCCCACTTTTTAATTTTCGTCCTTTCCTCTTCCTGGACGATTTCGTTCCTTATTCAAAAAGTTCAGAAGCAAAAATGCACCACCCCATCGACAGGGTGGTGCATTTTTTGATTGGGAAGGGAATCAACCGATATCCGCAGCAGCGGTTTGTGCCGAAACCTTGCCGTACACAACGGCCAGAGTGGCCATGCCGGCGTTGAGGGTGTTGCCGTCGCCGAATGGGCCATGCCGTGGCCTGCGCCGTACAGGCCGGGAATGACCTGATCTTCCGTGTTCAGGGCGCGGCCAGCTTTTCTTTTGCATACAATGCGGAGGACCATGCAGTTTTTGCAAAGCGGGCAGCTCGGCTTCTTCCGCGCGGCTGTCACGAGCCGTCTGTTTCGAGGGAAAAGCAGCTCGCGGGGGGAGACGGGGAGGAAGGGAGCGGCTGAAAGCAATTCGCGTTCGGGGTTTGACAGGACGTTGAAGGGAGATTTGAAGGGAAAAGCGGCAAAGAGAGCGGATGGGTTCCGCACGGTGGGCTTTGAAACGCGGCTTTGACGCAGAAAGCGTCCCATCTGCCAGCAGTATCACAGATGGGACGCTGTTCGGAAAAGTCCGGGGAACGGTTTTCTTTTTTTGAAGGAATCCGCGCCCTTTGGCCGATCTCCGCCCAAACGGAGCCGCTCACACAGACGTGGTTTCAAAATAGTCGCCCCGCTTGTAGTCGTAGACTGCGCCGCGGGAGTACAGGTCGATGTTTTCAAGGGCCTTGCCCGTGCCGATGGCGACGCAGGACACCGCATCCTCGGCGATGTAGCAGGGCACCTTCGTGTGCTCGGAGATGAACTTGTCCATGCCGTAGAGCAGCGCGCCGCCGCCCGTGAGGCAAATGCCGTTGTCCGCGATGTCGCTCGTGAGCTCGGGAGGCGTTTTTTCGAAAATGCCGCGCACCGATTCGAGGATGGTCTGGAGCGGCTCTTCAAGCGCTTCGATCATTTCGTTGGAGCCGACGGTGAGCGACTGGGGCAGACCGGAGATCAGATTCCGGCCCTTGACCTCCATGAAGATGGGCTCCCGGCGGGGATAGGCCGAGCCGATGTTGATCTTCATCTCTTCCGCCGTGCGCTCGCCGATGAGCAGGTTGTGCTTTTTGCGCATGTAGCGGATGATGGATTCGTCGAACTTGTCGCCCGCGATCTTGATGGAATCGGACAGCACCGCGCCGCCGAGCGAGATGACCGCCACGTCCGTCGTGCCGCCGCCGATGTCCACGACCATGTGGCCGCGGGGCTCGGAGATGTCCAGCGAAGCGCCGATGGCCGCCGCGAGGGGCTCTTCGATCAGGAAGGTGTGGCGCGCGCCCGCTTCTTCCGTCGCGTCGATGACGGAGCGCTTTTCCACTTCCGTCACGCCGCTGGGCACGCACACCACCACGCGGGGCTTGAAGAAGATGCGGCGGCCCACCACTTTTTTGAGGAAGTGGCGCAGCATCCGCTCCGTAATGTCAAAGTTGGAGATCACGCCGTCCTTGAGCGGGCGGATGGCCATGATATTGCCGGGGGTACGGCCCAGCATCAGCCGCGCGTCCTCGCCGATGGCAAGGATGCGGCCGGAAATTTTTTCGACAGCAACAACGGACGGCTCGCGAAGAACGATGCCCTTTCCCTTTACGTAGACCAGCACGGAGGACGTGCCCAGGTCGATACCCACGTCGTTGAGCTGAAACAGGTCAAAGAAACCCATGTGTCATGTCCCTTTCTGAGGTTTGGAATGCCGCAGGCCAAAAAAGCGGCGCTGCACTACACATTTATAATCACTATACTCTATCTTCGCACTTTTTTCAAACGCATTTTGTCGAACGAAGGCCATAAGACGGCATTGTTCATACTTTTTTCGAAATTTTTGAAGGGATCCGCGCGCTGCAAAGGTTTGAACGAACTTAAAACAATGCCCCCTGCCCCTTGCCCGCGCCGCGCCGCTTGCGCTATAATCGTTACGACAGACAGAGCGCCGGGACGCGGAGACAGCCGGGAGAGCGGTTTTTTCCGGAAAAGCGCGGCGCAGTGCATCGAAAATCAGAAATTTTTTTATTGTTCAGGAGGAATGCGATCATGAAACATACTACGCGCATCGCGGCGCTGGGCCTGGCGGCCCTGCTGCTGCTTTCGGGCTGCTCCAAGGCCCCTGCCGCCATCGAGGGCGACGACGTGATCGGCGCGCCGGAAGAGACCCTCGCCCCCGTCGAAACGGATGCGCCCGAAGAAACGCCCGCCCCGTCGGACGATCAGGGCCTCGATCAGCTGCCCCAGCTCGAGCCGGACGGCATCCCCGATCCGGGCGAGGAAACGCCCACGGAGAAAATGAGCTACGACAAGGACTACCAGCGCTTCAAGGATCAGAATTCCGATGTGGTGGGCTGGATCTCTGTGCCCAACACCCGCATCGAATACCCCGTCCTGCGCACGACGGACAACGACTATTACCTCCATTATAATGCGCTCAGGGAGCAGTCCAAGTCCGGCGCCATTTTCATGGATTACCGCAATTCCGATTTTGAGGGCTCGCGGCACGTCATCATTTACGGCCACAACATGCGCAACGCCACCATGTTCCACGACCTCAACAGCTACAAGCAGAAGGACTTTTTCGAAAACAACCCCACCATCACGCTGTGGATGGACGGCCAGAAATACGAATACCAGGTCTTTGCGGCGCACGTCGTGCTGGCGGACATCAACTTCATCCGCACGAAGTTCAAGAGCGACGAGGAATTTGTGGACTATTTCAAGGAGTTCAAGTCCTACAGCAAGTTCCAGAACAACGTCGAAGTGGAAGCGGGCGACCAGGTGCTGACCCTTTCCACCTGCACGTATGAATACGACGATTCCCGGTTCGTGGTGCAGGCCGTGCGCAAGCGCTGAGCGGAATCAAAAAGTTTTGAAAGAGCGGTTCGTCCGCTCTTTTTTTGCGCCCAAAATCAGAAAAGCCGGAAAGCTGGGGCGTTTTTCCAAAAGAAGCGGCTGGAAGATCCTGCCTGCGCTTTATGAACGAGCCGAGAATAAATAACGAATTTATTGCGAATAAACCGTGGATAAAACATAAATTCGTAATACATCGCAATAAAAACGCAATATTTCTATTGACCGGACGGCTGCATCGCGCTATGCTCAAAACCAGCCGCCGCCCCTTTCCTGCCGGGCGCGGCACGAAACAGAACCAGAAAGGGGAACCACGAACCATGAAAAAACTGATGTCTCTGGCGCTGAGCGGCCTGCTGGCCGCCGGCGCTCTCGCCGCCACGGCGTTTGTCAGCGGCCCGTCCGCCGTTTTGCCCGCGCAGAAGGACGCCTTTTCCGTCGCCGGGCTGAAGATCACCGACGCTTCCGCCGTCACGCAGGGCGTGCGCGTCTGGAGCGCGCTGGCCGACCGGAGCAAAGAAAAGTTCGTCGCCAACGAGGTGATGTATTACGCGCTGGAGCTGGAGGTGAAAAACCCCATCAAAGACGTGACCGTCAACAGCGCCGTGGGCAAGGAATACACCGTGCTGGTCAGCTCGGAATCGGCCGATCTTTCGGTCAACACCATGATGGACGTCGTGCTTTCGCACCCCCATGAGAGCGACCTTGCCAACGTCGTTTCCACGGCGAACGGCACGACGAAGGCCAACGCCACAAACGCCCTTTCCTACGAGCGGGACAAAAACACCCTGACGTTCCGCATGAAGGTGTGGAACGACGACGCTTCCGCCTCGAATGTCAACGTGGGCAGCGAGCATTTTAATCTGGGCGCAAGGGAAACGAGCACCGCGCCCGCATCGAACGCTTTTACCATCGGCTTTACGGGCATCAACCGCGCCGCGGCGCCCGGCGCGCTCACGGCCAAGGTCTCGCCCAGGGAACACACCTTCAAGGACGGCGTGCTTTCTGTGGTGATGAACGGCCGGACGTACCGCATCGCCAAGACCGCCGCTTCCTGGAAGGCGGCGAGCGATCCGGCTTCCTGGCCGCAGACCGTGGCGGAGTCCCTCTCCACCGTGGGCTATGAGATCGCGCTGATGGCGAACGGCACGGACGCGCTGCCCATCGTGACGCTGGACACCGAGGTGACGAACGCCGACGGCTACGGCGTGTCGCTGGGCCTTGCAAAGGACGGGCGCATGATCGTCAAAAACACGTTCAACAACGCCTATGTTTACGCCGACAACGCCCAAAGCGCCTTCACGGCGGAGGAGCTGAGCCGCTTTGACACCATGATGAGCGATTTCGGCTTCAGCACGGCGCACAACTATAAATTGCAGGACAGCAACTTCGAGCAGGCCACCACCTACGAAGCGACACTGACCGCCGCCTATAACCGGAAGGACGAAGAGGCCGACGTGGACGAGCCCACGGATGAGAAGCCGGACGACGAGATCGACGGTGGCGTGGAAGAACTGCCGGACGACGAGATCGACGAGGAGCCGGGCGTGGAGGAAGTGCCCAAGACGGGCGACGGCGCTTCCCATGCAGCGCTGGCGCTTTCTCTCGGCGCGGCGGGTCTGCTGGCGCTGGCCGCAGGGACGCTTCTTCGAAAAAGGGAACAGGAGTAACACAAACGATTGAATAAGACCGCCCGTGGGCGGCAGGGA
>JAEYFO010000102.1 GCA_023402915.1 Bacillota bacterium
CGCCGCCATAGCCCATTTTTTGGAGCAGCTGAACGACCAGCCGTTCAAAGAACGCCGGGGTCTGCCGCAGGATTTCCGAAAGCAGCGCGTCGCAAAGGGCGTCGTTGATCTGGCGGTAAGCCGATTCGAGCGTGTCCTGCGGGGTCTGATCGGATGGTTCGAGAACGGATTGCTCCGCCTTCGATGAAGTGGGCGCATCGCGATGATAAAATTCCTGAAACGACGGGAAACGGGAGAGATAGCGGTTGTCGATCACGGGCGGATCTTCGGCAAGCACCTGCCGACCCGCTGCGGTGAGGCGGGAGATGCCGCGGGCAGGCGTCTCGATCAGCCCGGCTTTTTTCAGATAGGTCCGGCACCAGCCGGCACGGTTGGCGAAAACCGTCTGCGCACCGCTGGGGAGCATTTCGTTTTGTTCTGTTTCGGAAAGATGGAGCTGCGCTGCGATTTGTGCGCAGAGCTGGGAAAAAGAATGATCCCTGCCGTCGCCGAGACAATCGAGCATGGGACGGTACAGTTCGTTGTATTTGGGAATGGACATGCTTGCCTCCGAAAACGGTGTTTTTTTCAGTATAGCAAAAAACGGCAGCGAATGTCTGCTTTCCCGGCAGAAAGTCTGAAAATCGTGGAAAAATCGGTCGGGCTTTCAAAAGAGAGAAAGCACAAGGGGATGCGGGAGAGCGGAAGCGTCCGAAACTCTGAAAATTTCAGAAATGAGATTGCGGGTGGGAGCGAGGGGACAAAGCGAATGACGCGAACGCTGCGTTGGGCTGCGTTTGAAACGGGCGGCCGGGGGCTGCCTTGCCGGACGGTTTTGAAGAACGAGGGAACGCCGCGTAAACCCCGACCGGCTGGAAGTTTCATCTTCTGAACGCGGGGCTGCAAATTGGGTTTTCAAAGAGGGAATGGGCAGGAGAGGAAAAGAGAAAACCTGTTTTGCAAAAATTTCAGGCTGATTTTGCCGCAAAACGCAAAAAAGGAGGAATGATCCGGCTCTTGTAAACCCGGCCGGCTGGAAGTTTCCTCTTCTGAACGCAAGGCTGTAAATTGGGTTTCAAAAGAAGAAATACATGGAAACGGCGAAGAGAAACCCCGGCTTTCGAAAAATTTCAGGCTGATTTTGCCGCAAAACGCAAAAAAAGAGCAGGATCTTTCGATCCTGCCCTTTTCAAAGCAGTGATGCTTTTTGCCCAAACGGGAGGCTGCTTACTTGTCTTCAGCCAGCTTCTCGTAGTAGGCGCGCTTCTCCTTGGCTTCTTCCGCAGCCTTGTCGAACAGCTTGTCGGCGATGTCGGGGAAGAGCTTCTTGAGGGAGGAGTAACGCACTTCGCCCATGATGAACTCCTTGTAATCGGCCTTGGCAGGCTTGCTGTCCAGGGTGAAGGGGTTCTTGCCCTCGTGAGCGAGGTCGGGGTTGTAGCGGTACATCTGCCAGTAACCGGCTTCCGCAGCAGCCTTGGCTTCCAGCTGAGCCTTGCCCATGTTGATGCCGTGGTTGATGCAGGGCGCGTAGGCGATGATGAGGGACGGGCCCTTGTAGGCTTCGGCTTCGGTGATGGCCTTGACGACCTGAGCGGGATCAGCGCCCATGTTGACGGAGGCGACATACACATAGCCGTAAGTCATGGCGATGGCGCCGAGATCCTTCTTCTTGACGCGCTTGCCGGCAGCGGCGAACTTGGCCACAGCGCCGGTAGGCGTGGACTTGGAGGACTGACCGCCGGTGTTGGAGTACACTTCGGTATCGACCACCAGCACGTTGACGTCCTGACCCTGCGCCAGCACGTGATCCAGACCGCCGTAACCGATATCGTAGGCCCAGCCGTCGCCGCCGAAGATCCAGATGGACTTCTTGACGAGCAGGTCCTTATCGGCGACCACAGCCTTGCAAAGGTCGCAGTCGACGCCTTCGATCAGCTTGAGCAGAGCGGCAGCGGAGGCCTTGGAGCCTTCGGCGTCGTCCATGCTGTCGATCCAGGCCTGGCAGGCAGCCTTGACTTCTTCGGGAGTCTGCTCGCCGGCCATGAGGGCCTTGACGTTGTCAAGCAGCTTGTGACGGCGCTGCGTCACGGCCAGGTTCATGCCGAAGCCGAATTCGGCGTTGTCCTCGAACAGGCTGTTGGCCCAGGCAGGACCATGGCCCTTTTCGTTGACGGTATAGGGGCAGGTGGGGGCGGAACCGCCATAGATGGAGGAGCAGCCCGTGGCGTTGGCAACGATCATGCGATCGCCGAACAGCTGGGTGATGAGCTTGATGTAAGGCGTTTCACCGCAGCCCGCGCAGGCGCCGGAGAACTCAAACAGCGGCTGGAGGAACTGGCTGTTCTTGATGGAGTTGACGGCCTTGCCGGTCATGTCGAACTTGGGCAGAGACAGCGCATAAGCCCAGTTCTTGTCCTCGGCGTCGCCGATCTCGGCAAAGTCGGCCATCTTCAGCGTGCCCTTCTGAACGGTGGGGCAGACCTGGATGCAGTTGCCGCAGCCGGTGCAATCGTAGGGATCAATCTGGATGCGGAAGTTGTAGCCGGCGAATTCCTTGCCGGTGGCCTTCTTGGCGGTGAAGCCTTCGGGAGCAGCGGCCAGCGCTTCGTCCGTCACAAGGAAGGGACGGATGCAGGCGTGCGGGCAGACCAGGGAGCAGCGGTTGCACTGCGCGCAGGAATCGGCTTCCCAAACGGGAACCTGCACGGCGATGCCGCGGCGCTCGTACTTGGTGGTGCCAACGGGAACAGCGCCGTCCTCGTGGCCGATGAAGGCGGAGACGGGCAGCTTGTCGCCGCGCTGCGCCAGGACGGGATGGATGATGTTGTCGAAGTATTCGGTCGCATCCACCTTGACGGGCTGAGCGCCTTCGGTCGTGGTGGCCCAGGATTCGGGATACTTGATCTCGACCAGAGCGCCCACAGCGGCGTCGATGGCGTCGTAGTTCTTCTGAACGACGGCGTCGCCCTTCTTGCCGTAGGACTTCTTGGCGTACTGCTTCATGTAATCGATGGCCTGATCGGCGGGGATAACGCCGGAGACGTTGAAGAAGCAGGCCTGCATGACGGTGTTGATACGGCCGCCCATGCCAACGGAACGGGCCACGGAGATCGCGTCCACGTTATAGAAGCGCAGATGCTTCCTGGCGATCTCGTTCTTCATGGCGGCGGGCAGATGCTCGTCCAGCTCCTCGACGGTGCTCCAGGGGCTGTTGAGCAGGAAGATGCCGCCTTCCTTCGCGCCCTCGACCAAGTCGTAGCGGGTCACGTAGGAGGGGTTGTGGCAGGCGATGAAGTCCGCGTTGTCGATGAGGTACGGGC
>JAEYFO010000156.1 GCA_023402915.1 Bacillota bacterium
CGCACAATCCGCACAATCTGGAGTTTTATCAAAAGTTCGGTTTTGAAGTGTACGAAGTGCTGGAAAAAGAGTTTTCCCTCAAGCAATATTGCCTCATCCGCCGCACGGCAGGCGTGGAGTTTTCCCGTCCCGCGCTGACGGACGGCTACCGCTCCCCCGCCCGCAATGAACACGCCGCCGAACCGCCCCGCGGCCCGCTGGCCCGGCTGGAAGCGGCCGCGCCGAAAAAGCACTTTGTGTAAGAACTTTGAACCAGTGTCTTCCGGGACTGTCCCGCATAAATGCTGCGATCTCGCGGCATTTTTCTTTTGGAATATCCCTTGCCGCAACAGCGCGTTGCTTGCGAAAAAGCGGCGCTTCCTGTATGATTTTTCCAGAAAGGCGGTGCCGATTCATGGAAACAAAAGACGTTCTTCTCAAGCTGCGCACGGAGCGCGGCCTCTCTCAGGATGCGCTGGCGGAAAAGCTCCACGTGACCCGTCAGGCCATTTCCCGCTGGGAAACAGGCGAAACCACACCAAACACCGAAACGCTCAAGCTGCTGTCGGCATTTTTTGACGTTTCGATCAACACGCTGCTGGGTGCGCCGCGGCAGCTGATCTGCCAATGCTGCGGCATGCCGCTCGAGGACGCGACCACCAGCCGGGAACCGGACGGCGCGTTCAACGAGGACTATTGCAAGTGGTGTTACGACGGCGGTACGTTCAAGTACCACAGCAAGGAAGAGCTGATCGACTTTTGCGTCGCGCACATGGCGAGCGAGCAGTGGCCTACCGAGCAGGTGCGCGCGCACATGGAAGCGGTCGTGCCCAACCTGAAGCACTGGAACTGAGCGCAAAAACTCCAAAAACTTCAAAAAAAGAACGGCTGCGGCGTGTGCTGCACCCGTTCTTTTGTTTTGACAATTCATTCCATACGGAAATCGCCGGTGTTATTTTGCTGAGTCCATATACGCGTCCTGAATCTTCCCAGCCTCTTCCATGTAGACCTCCTGAAGCTTTCCGGCCCACTCAGAATATTCCTCGTAAGAGCCGCTTCCGTGGTTATAGTAATATTCCGCCATTTCAGAAACGCCATCCATCGAGATCTCGGCCAGTTTTGACACTTTGGCATAGCAAATTTCCGCAAGCCCCTGGATCCCTTCGTTGTTGTCTGCGGCCTCCGTCTGGTATTCTTCAATCAATCCCGGAACCGCATCTCGAAGCCTGTCCGTGTAATCGTCGAGAATCGCCTGATAGGAGTCGTAATTCGCAGGCTCCTCCTTTGCAGTATCCTGAACGTTGTTGGCGTTGGAAGCCGGTTTCTCTGTCTGTAAAGAAGTCTGCTCCTTCGTCTGAAGAGTAGAAAGAACCACACCGCAGCCGCAAAGCGCAAAAGCCATGACTGCCGCTAAAACCAGAAGAAACCCTTTTTTCATCTTGCCTCTCCTTTCTTCCTCAGACGCTTTTTAATGGAGAACTATGTTTTCCAGGCAACCTGCCGTTCCAACCGGCGCCGCAGGCAGCAGCGTCAAACGCCGCTTCCGCCCTTGCCCCCTTCTTCCTTTTCAGTGGGAGGTTTGCTCCCGGTATCTTCCAGCCGTTCGAAATAGAGTTTGAACAGCTCCTTGTCCTTCGGTACGTCCACGATCTTTTTCGTCCCGTCCTTGTAGAACACAAGAAACCGCGCCATTTCATACCCGACGGGAACGTTTTCCTCTCTGGCCGTCATTGCGCCAAGGAGCGCACCCAGGTCACCGCCGAGCATCCCGCCCATGAGGGTACGACCGACCGCGCCTTTCGTGACGGTCTTGTATCTCTGATTAAAGCCGAACAGACGGGTTTTGAGGACGTTCTCTTCTTCACGCTTGAAATGCTCTTTTCTTTTTTCCTTATCCAGCATTCTGGCAAGAAGGAGCATAACAGCGCCGACAAGGAGAATTATCAAAATGGGAACCCACACCTCTTTGTCCCCGATGTGGTCTAAAAAACTCCCCGTCTTACCTGTTCTCATATCGTCCTCCACGGGTCTTTCCACCAAACGACCTCGCCCTTCGCCAGCGAACGCTGTACGTCGATGAGCCGTTGATTGGCACTCCCTCGAAACAGAAGCGCCAAGCTGCGTTGTTTCTCACTGAACCTTCCATCCACCAGCACGTCGCACAGACCAAGCAGCGCCGCCTTCTCTTCGTCGGCCAGCAGCTGTTCGTAGGTGTAACCGGTGTACGCCCAAACCGTCTTGCCCAGCCGGTGTGCCCCTTCCGCCAGAACACGGAACGCTTCCGGCTGACAGAACGGCTCACCGCCCGATAGCGTGATGCCCTCCATCAGGTACGAACCGGACAGCAGGGACAGAATCTCATTTGTGTCTCCCGGAGCGCCGCCGGAGAAATCGTGTGTTTCCGGATTGTGACAGCCGGTGCAATGGTGCGGACAGCCCTGAAAGAACACCGTCAGGCGCATTCCTTCGCCGTCCACGATGGAATCCATTTCGATTCCCGCCATGCGAAAAATCATGGAATCCCCTCTTGTTCATTGGTGTTAAAAACAAAATAACACACGCAAAGAAAATTATCAAGAGAACACAAACCATTATTTTCACTTTTTGAACCTTTTGAAAGTCTTGTCACAATTTGCATTGCTATATTTGTACATTTCGCATTTTGTTACCCTTCCTGCCTGCTCACGACCACCCAGCCAAACAGACAAGCACCGCCGCCGGTCTCCCCCGGCAAAGCGGTGCTTTCTGACAGCTTCTATTACAGATTTCTTTGTAAAACAAGAACTCCTCTTGGGGTCGTTACCCCCGCAAAAATCCCTCGATGATCTTCTCTTCGGCCTGCTGTTCCGTCAAGCCCAGGCTGCGGAGCTTTAGGATCTGCTCCCCGGCGATTTTGCCGATGGCCGCCTCATGGATGAGGGCCGCGTCGATGTTTCCGGCATACAGCTCGGGCGCGGCGTTGACCGTGCCGTTTCCAACGAGGATCGCGTCGCACTCGGAATGCCCCGTGCAGCGGTTGTTGCCGCGGATGCGGGAATGGTATTCCTGATGGGAATGATCCCGCGCCACGGAGCGGGAGATCAGATCCACGCCGGAATCCTCCCCGTCGAGCGACACTTCAAAGTCGGTTTTCGCCTGCTCCTCGCCGTCGGTCATGATGCGCTCACGGATGATGAGCTTCGCCCGCGGGCCAAGAACGGCGCGGGTTTTCCGGTCGGTGGAATCCACGCCGCTGAGCTGGATGGTATCCATTTCAAGCGTCGCGTCCTGCGCAAGAGTCGCGTCCGTCACCGGGTCGATGCGGCGCAGGCCCTTGCCTTCGCCCAGACCGATGTGCTTTTCCTTATAGAGCACATGCGCGCCCTTTTCAATGAAAAAGCGGTGAATGCCGTTGTGCCGCGCGTCCTCTTCGCCGTCGCTATGAACGCCGCAGCCCGCGACAATGACAACGTCCGCCCCTTCGCCGACGAAAAAGTCGTTGTAGACCAGATCGTCCACGTCGCTGTGGGTCACGCAGGCGGGGATATAGACCGTTTCGCCCTTCGTTCCCGGCGCAATGTGGATCACCAGGCCGGGGCCGTCTTTTTTCGAGTCGATGCGGATGTTTTTGGAGGACTGCCGGCCGGCGCACTGGCCGTCCTCCCGGATGTTGAACGCGCCCTCAAACGCGCCCTTCCAGTCCGAAACGATGCTGAGGATTTTTTCGGTGATCTTATTCACGGCAGGTCTCCTCCTTCCGAAGCGGGCAGCGGCAGCCCTTTTCTTCCGCCATCAAACCGGGGAGCACTTCCTCCCGCGGGCCTGCGGCGCGCACCTCGCCGTCCGCAATGACGATGATCTCATCCGCGATGTTCAAGATCCGTTCCTGATGGGAAATGATCAAAAGGGTGCGGTTCCGCTCCTTCCGCAGGCGCTCGAACGCATCGATCAGTCCGGAAAAGCTCCAAAGGTCGATGCCCGCTTCCGGCTCGTCAAACAGGCAGAGCCGCGCGTCCCTGCGGGCAAGCACCGTCGCAATCTCGATGCGCTTGATCTCGCCGCCGGACAGGCTGGCGTTCACTTCGCGGTCAATATAATCCTTCGCGCACAGCCCCACCGCGCCGAGCACGCGGCAAAGCGCCGTTTCTTCGATGGTTCCGCCGCCCGCCAGCTCCAGCAGGTCGCGCACCGTCAGCCCCTTGAAGCGCACGGGCTGCTGAAAGGCGTAGGCCACGCCCTTTTTCGCCCGCTCCGTCACGTCAAGGCCGGTGATGTCCTCGCCGTCGAGCAGGATCTTTCCGGAATCGGCCGTCAGCACGCCCGCAATGATCTTTGCAAGGGAAGTCTTTCCGCCGCCGTTGGGGCCGGTCACCACGGTGAGCTTGCCCGTGGGCACCGTCAGATTCACGCCGCGGAGGATCTTGTCCCCTTCCGGCGCAGTCCAGACAATATTTTCCAGTTTCAACATGCGCTTCGCGCTCCTTTATGGCAATTCTTTTGAAACGATTTTACCGCAAATTTTCCGGAAGAAAAAGCGCTCCGCGCCCTTTTGTCGAAAAAAATGGGATACCGTCGAAAAACCGGCGCTCAGGGACGCGGCGGCGTGCCGGGAAGCGCCTCCCACGAAACGGGCGCGCCGTTTTCAAGCGCAATGGCGTAGCCGCCGCCCGGCTGGGGCAGCCATTCGAGAAAGTTTTTCTTTTCGTCCGGAAAAATCTCGATCGAAAGCAGCGTGCCGATCGTGCCGCCGTGACACACCACCGCCGTATCCTTCGTCAGCCGGGGCAAAAGCGTCCGGTAGCCGCGGAGGATCCGCTCGCCGAACTGCCGGTTGCTCTCGCCGCCGGGGCAGGGCGAATCCCCCTTCGGATCGGACGCCCACGCCTGATAGGCCGGAAGCTCCTTCAATTCGTCGTAGGATTTCATCTCGTATTCGCCGAAATCAAACTCCCGAAGGTCGGGAAGCTGCTCGTGCGGCACAGGGCCGTAGATCAGCTCGAGCGTTTCCTCCGTGCGCCGCAGTCCCGACGTGAAAAACTGCTCCGCCGCCGGATAGCAGCCGTTGATCGCCCGCCAGGCGATCTCCTCCCGCCCCTCTTTGGCAAGGGGAAGGTCGGTGCTGCCATAGTGCAATTTCTGAAGGTTTCCGGCCGTGATGCCGTGCCGGATGAGATAGAGCTTTGTCATTGTTTTGCCTTTCCAACGATAAAAATTTCAAAAATTCAAAATTTCAAATTACTTCAGCGCGCAGGGCGCTTGCTTTCAAAAAATCACTTGAGCCGCTGGGGCAAGCCGCAGAACATCCGAACCGTTTCCTCCGACGCGGCGCAAAGCCAGGCCAGCAGCCGTCCGTTCTCCTCCCGCCAGGCGCGGAACACCGGATCCACCGGCACGACGCCCGCGGAAATGTCGGCGCAAAGCAGCACCGCGTCCTTCCATTCTTCCCGCCGGGCGGCAAAATAGTCCCGGGCGCTTTCGCCCCGCTTCGTGCAGGCGAGGGAAAACGCTTCGAGATTTGCGATCGCTTTTTTGGAAAAATCGATGTGCATCGTCTGTTCCGTGCAGGAAAAAACCTCGCCGTCCGAGAGGCCGAAGCGCTCTTTCGCGTAGTCCAGCTTTCCCTGATACGCTCCGCCGAAAACCAAGATCATGCCCATTCCTCCAACAGTTCTAAAGCGCCGCCAGCGCCATCAGGGCGCACGCTTCGCCAATGGTCAGCCCGTAACCCGAAAGGTCGCCGGAAATGCCCGAAAGGGAACGCACCGCCCCCAGCGTGAAAAGCAGCTGTCCCGCCGCCGCAGCGACGAGCACCAGCAGCCCCCGGCCGCCCCACAGGAGTGCCGAACCGGCCAGTGCCAGCAGGCCGAAGCCCAGCGCCGTCAGCCATTGCGGCGCAGTGCGCCTGCGGGAAAATTCCCCGCTGTACTGGCTCGTGGGCAGGGGCTTGACCGTCAGCACCAGCACGGCCGAGACCGCCCGGCTCAGCACCGGCACGGCAAGCAGCGCGCCCGCGTCCTTCCCCTCCTGCACGATCGAAAGCGCCGCGCCGAACGAAAGCAGCAGCAGCAGACCGAACGACACGATGGCGAACGCGCCGGTGTGCGGGTCTTTGAGGATGCGGAGCTTTTCTTCGAGAGAGCGCCGCGAAAGCAGCGCGTCCGACGTATCGAGAAAGCCGTCCAGGTGGATCGCCCCGGTGATAAAATAGGGGTACGCCGCCAGAACCGCCGCCGAAAGCCCCGCCGGGAGCGCCAAGACCGCCATTGCGCGCCACAGGCCGAACCACAGCGCGCCGATCACCACGCCCACCAGCG
>JAEYFO010000253.1 GCA_023402915.1 Bacillota bacterium
GGATAGCGGCGCACATGACCGCAGGACGATCCGGAAACCATGAGCCTGTTTTCTTCCACAAAGGCCATCGGCGTCGATCCCAAGCTCCTGCGCAGCGAAGTGGCCACCTACGGCATCCCGGAATTCGGCACGAATTTCGTTCGAAAAATGCTCGTGGACACCAAACCCACCACCATGGACGAACTGGTGCGCATTTCCGGCCTGAGCCACGGCACGGACGTGTGGCTGGGCAACGCTTCCGAACTGGTCGAAAACGGCACGGCCACGCTGCGCGAAGTCATCTGCACCCGCGACGACATCATGAACTTCCTGATCCTTTGCGGCATGGACAAAAAGCTGTCCTTCCAGACCATGGAATCCGTCCGAAAGGGCAAGGGACTCAAGCCCAACATGGAAGAGGCCATGCTGGCCGCCAACGTCCCGCAGTGGTACATTGATTCCTGCAAAAAGATCAAGTATATGTTCCCCCGGGCGCACGCCGCGGCCTACGTCATGATGGCGTTTCGCATCGCCTATTGTAAAGTCCATCTGCCCGAAGCGTTCTATGCGGCCTATTTCACGGTGCGCGCCGACGCGTTCGACGTGGAGATCGCCTCCGGCACGGCGCAGGACGTGACCCGGCGCATCAAAAACATCGAAGCCATGGGCAAAAAGGCCAGCAACAAGGACAAGGATCAGCAGACCGTTCTCGAGCTGGTGTTGGAAATGCTGCTGCGCGGCATCGAGCTTTTGCCGGTGGACATCATGCGTTCCGACCCCATCAAATTCGTCATAGACGGCCCCAAGCGCCTGCTTCCGCCCCTCAACGCGCTGCCCGGCCTGGGCGCAAAGGCGGCGCAGCAGATCGCCGAAGCCCGCGTGGGCGGCCCGTTCCGCTCTCAGGAGGACGTGATGACCCGGGCGCACGTGGGAAAATCCACCATGGACATCTTCCGTCAGTGCGGTTGTTTGGGCGATCTGCCCGAAACCGATCAGGTGACGCTGTTTTAAGGCGGTCAGATCCGCAATTCCCCGCCTGCCGGGGGTTGCGGGGCGCAAAAACCTGTGGTATACTGAATCCGAAGCGTTTTGAATGGTAAAGTGAGCGAGAGTGGGCAAACCCCACTCTTTGCTTTATGCGAAAGCAGCGCCCCGCGGGCAGTCATAAAAAAGGCGGCCTTAAAAGCGGGATTACCGGAAAAGACCAGGGACTGTAAAAAGCAGCAGCCATAAAAGCAGGCGACTGGAGAAACAGCCAATCGGAAAGACGGCAGCCGGGAAAGCAGGCAGGCAAACTTTGCGCACATTCCGGAGGAAACGGAAAAGCAGCCGGATTCCGGGGTACGCTGATCCGGGGCGGCTGCCGGGTCAACGCGCTGATTTCGGGCATTGCCGCTTTCAAAAACAAACGGCCTGCCGTTCTCAGCGGAAAATTCCCGGCAAGGCGCAGCGCGCTGTTTTCAAAGAGCGCAAGAGGGAAATTGCCGTGCGGCAAGCTGCCGGCATCTTCGCCGGGCGGCGCGTTGTTTTACAAAACCGCAAGTGCGAAGAAGAGCGGGAACAGGCGCGAAGGGATCACCGCGCGGCTCCTGTTCTCCGGCAAAGCGGCGCTTTCGCCGCAGCACGTAAGCCGCAAAGCGGTAAAACAAGGAATAAAAAACAAGAAATAAAATAGAAAAACAGCAGAAATTTCGGAGGTGTACGCCTTGGCAAAAAAACTGGAGCGGCAGATCGAAGAACTCCTTCAGCCCACGGTCGAGGGGCTCGGCTATGAGCTGGCCGACGTGGAATACGGCGTGGAGGACGGGCTCAACGTGCTGACGCTGTTCATCTACCGGCCGGAGGGAATTTCCCTTGACGACTGCGAAACGGTCAGCCGGGCGGTCGATCCCATTCTCGACGAGGCGGATCCCATCGAAGAAGCCTACTATCTGAGCGTGTCCTCCCTGGGGCTGGATCGTCCGCTCAAAAAACCGCGGGACTTCGAGCGCAAGCTGGGCACGGAGATCACCGTCGGCCTCTATGCGCCCCTCAACAAGAAAAAGCAGTATCAGGGCGTGCTCAAAGCCTATGACGCCGAAACCCAGAGCCTTACCCTGACGCTCTCGGACGGAACGGACATGGTTTTTTCCATGAAATCCGTCGGCAGCGTCAAGCCCACCCTAAAATTCTGATCGGAGTGTTGCATCATGAAGAAAAAGACCGAAGAATATATTCCGGAAGTGGAATTCATCAAGGCGCTCGACGAGCTGGAAAAGGAAAAGGGCATCGATAAGGCCGTGCTGCTCGACGCCATCGAAACGGCGCTGGTCGCTTCCTATAAGCGCAATTACGATAACGCCGCCAACGTGCGCGTGACCATCAACGGCGAAACCGGCGAGATCGGCGTGTATTCCATCAAGCGCGTCGTGGAAGAGCTGGACAATCCCGCCGAGGAGATCGAGCTTGAGGACGCCTGGAAGATCGCAACGTACTATCGCCCCGGCGATATTCTCGAAGAGCAGATCATCCCCAAGGGCTTTTCCCGCATCGCGGCGCAGGCGGCCAAGCAGGTGGTCGTGCAGCGCATCCGTGAAGCCGAGCGCGGCATGATCTACGACGAGCTGAGCGAAAAGGAAAACGAAGTGCTCACCGCCATCGTCAACCGCGAGGAAAAAGAGGGCGTCGTGCTCGAAATGGGCCGCAGCGAAGGCTTCATGAGCACGAGCGAATTCATTCCCGGCGAGCAGTATCACCTCAACGACCGCATCAAGGTCTATGTCCTTGAAGTGCGCAAGACCCCCAAGGGCCCGCGCGTCATGGTCAGCCGCACCCATCCCGGCCTCATCAAGCGCCTGTTTGAGTTTGAAGTGCCGGAGATCCAGAGCGGCGTCGTTCAGATCAAGTCCATTGCCCGCGAAGCCGGTTCCCGCACGAAGATCGCCGTCTATTCCAGCGACCTTCAGATCGATCCCGTCGGCGCCTGCGTCGGCCAGCGCGGCATCCGCGTCGAGCGCATCGTGCAGGAGCTTTCCAACGAAAAGATCGACGTCATCGAGTGGAGCCAGGACCCCGTGACGTTCATCGCCAACGCCCTTTCTCCGGCCAAGGTGCTCATGGTGCAGGTCAACGAAGAGGAAAAGACCGCCCGCGTCATCGTGCCGGACAACCAGCTTTCCCTCGCCATCGGCAAGGAAGGCCAGAACGCCCGTCTCGCCGCCAAGCTCACCGGCTGGAAGATCGACATCAAGAGCCAGAGCCAGTCGCTCGAGATGGCCATGAACGCCGATGTGCAGGAAGAAACTGCTCCTGCGGCCGAAGAAGCGCCCGAGACGCTGTAAGCCCGTCAGGCCGAAGATCGGGCAGAAAGCGGGCGGAGAGCGGAAGGCAGGCGGCGGCTTTTTCAGCAAAGCCGTTGGCATTCCATAAGAAGAACCGCAAACCGCGGCGCGCCCTACGCTGTAATTTTGCCTGTAAGACGGATTTTTTCGGTGGGACAAAGCGCGCCCAACGAAATTTCCGATCGAGATTTTTAATCGGAATTTCTGAAAATTTTGAAAAATCGCCTCTGCATCGTGCGGCATTTTTCCGCCGCGCGCTCAGCATACAGAACAACACCGGAGGAAAAGGTTTGAAGCCAAAAAAGGTTCCCATGCGTATGTGCGTCGGCTGCCGCGAAATGAAGCCGAAGCGGGAGTTGATCCGCGTCGTGCGTTCGGCGGAAGGGGAGATCCGGGTGGATACCACGTCCAAGGCTCCCGGCCGCGGCGCGTATCTTTGCCAAAACCCCGCCTGTCTGGAACGGGCGGTCAAGACCCGCGCCCTCGAGCGCGCGCTCGAGCAGAAGATCGACGAGACCGTCTGGGCCCGGCTCAGAGAGGAGCTTGCCGGCACGGATGGATGAACGCGAAAAATTTTTGAACATGGTGGGCCTTTGCGCCCGGGCGGGAAAATGCCTTTACGGCGAGACGGGCTGTCTCAGCGGCATCCGGGCGGGAAAAGTCCGGCTGATGCTCCTGGACGAAACCGTTTCTGAAAACACCCGGAAGCGCTTTGCCGACGCCTGCGCCTTTCGAAACGTGCCGCTGGCCGTCGTTTCCGAACAGACGGCTGCCGCCGCCGGAAAGCCCGGCCGCAAGCTCATTGCTGTTGCAGACCAGAATTTTGCCAGTGCGCTCCTGAAACTTTATCGGAGCCTGCCGAATACATCAGAGGGGGAAAGCGAATGAGTAAACCGAACATTCAAACCACCACCAAGGAGCTCAAGGATCAGTCCAAGAGCCTTTTGGAGCGGATAAAATCGCTGCATGAAAGGGTTTCCGGCTCGCTCAAGGAAATGCGCGCCGTGGAAGCCGGTCTTGCAGAAAAGGAGAAAGAGGAGAAGAAGGCCGCCGGCCAGTCTGCTCCCGCCGAGCGCCTGACGGCCTACGTCATGCCCGACGAACCCGAGCAGCCCAAGGCCGAAGCGCCCAGGCCCGCCGCACCGCAGCAGGCCCGTCCCGCGCCGCAGAGCGCCGCGCCCCGTCAGGGCCAGCAGGGCGGCTATGCCCAGCGTCCGCAGGGTCAGCCGCGCCAGGGCCAGCAGGGCGGATACGCCCAGCGCCAGGGCGGCCAGCAAGGCGGTTACAACTCCCGTCCGCAGGGCAGCCAGCAGGGCGGTTACAATTCCCGCCCGCAGGGTGGTCAGGCCCGCCAGGGTCAGCAGGGCGGTTACAATTCCCGTCCGCAGGGCGGTCAAGCCCGTCCTTCCGATCGTCCCGCCCGTCCGGCGGCTCCCGCTGCGCCCGCTTCCGGCGGCAAGGAGCGCGTGAGCAACTACGATCCCAACAAGAGCAATTATTCGCGCAACTACGATACCGAGCGCAAGGCGCGCAGCAAAAAGAGCGCCATCAAGGAAGCGCCGCCTTCCGTCCTCATGGACGACGAGGTCATGGGGTCCCGCAAGCGTCCCAACCGCAAGCAGCAGCCTGCCCGCCGTGTCGAAGCCGTCAAGATCGATCATGCGGTCATCCCTACGGAGACCGTCACCGTCAAGGAGCTCTCCGAAATCATCGGAAAGCCCGTGGCCGAGATCATCAAGAAGCTCTTCCTTCTTGGCATTATGGCCACCATCAACAACGAGATCGATTTCGACACCTGCGAGCTGATCGCTTCCGAATACGACATCACCCTTGAGCACAAGGTCGCCAAGACGAACGAAGAGGTCATGCAGGAAGCGGCCGATCAGGAGGACGAAGAGCACGAGCTTCAGCCCCGTCCGCCGGTCGTCACCATCATGGGTCACGTCGACCACGGCAAGACCT
>JAEYFO010000290.1 GCA_023402915.1 Bacillota bacterium
ACGCCGCCCACGCCGAACACCGCCACTTTGCTCTTTTTGAGCGTTTCCACTGCCCCGTCGCTCAGCAGCAGCGCCGTGCGGGAAAGCTGTCCGCGCATCAGGCCGCCCTCCCAAAGCGTTTTTTCGAAAAATGGACTGTCCTGTTCATGAATGGTTTCCGGTTCCTTTCCGCCTTCCGCTGTCCGCCCGGCTTTTTCAGCAGGCGGCGCAGATCTTTTGAACAATTCGAATTACCTGACGATGGAGCGGATGATCTTATTGGAAAGGGAGATCACCGGCGCGCCCGCGGCGTACGGCCCGATGGCGTAATCGTCAAACGCGACGAGAATGCCGCTCTTCGTCAGCACGATCGCATCGTCAAAAATGTCCGCGTCCTTCATGGCGTCGCGCATCCACTCCACCAGGAACTCGTCGCTGCCGTCCGTGCCCATGGCCTTGAGCGCAGGCTTTTCGCACAGCTTCGCCAGCTTCTTTTCCCAGCCCCTGACAAAAATGTCGTCCATGTCGATCTCCTCGCCCGTGCGGGTGTCGAAATTCATGGCCTCATACTGCGTGGCGGGATGGGCCGCACCGCCGAAATAGGTCACTTCTTCAAACAGAAACCCGACCGTGTTCTCGTCGCGGCGATAGAGCTTGAAGGAAATGTCCAGCGTGCTCCGGCGCGCTTCTTCGGGCAGGCCGGAAAGATCCGCGCCGTATTCGTTTTCAATATCGTCGATGAACTCTTCAATTTCATCCTTGGCGTAATCGTAAAGCTCGTCGTCGATCGCCTTCACGCCCGTGCGGGGATAGCAGACCTGATAGGCGTACGTTTCGGTCGTCTTTTTGAGGGTGCGTTTCATCACCTTGACGTTGGCCGCGGCCAGAGCCGTCACAGAAAAGGCCAGCGCCATCATCGCGCAAAGCAGGAGCGCCGCAAGGCGCAGTTTCTTTTTCATCCAAACATCCTTCCGTTTTTTTGCGTTGCATCAGTCCCTGAGCAGGGAGCGAATGGCCTTTTTCGAGAGGGAGATCACCGGCGCGCCCGTGGCGTAAGGGCCCACCTGATAGTCATCAAAGCCGATGACCACGCCGTTTTTCGTCAGCACGAGACCGTGGAACGCATTTTCGACCAAAAGGCCTTCGCGGATCCAGCCGATGAAGTCCTCTTCGTGCTTTTCCACGCCCATTTCCCTGAGCAGAGGCTTTTCGCACAGCTTCGCCAGCTTTTCTTCCCAGCCCTCGACAAAAACCTCCGCAAGGTCGATCTGTTCGCCCTTGCCCGCGCTGAAATTCATGGCCTTGTGAAAGGTCGTCGGGTGCGCGCCGCCATAATAGCCCGACACCGTGAACAGGAAACTGAAGCAGTCCCTGTTCGGACGGTAGAGCTTGAAATTGATATCCAGCGTGCTCTTCGGGAGGGCGTATTCCACCTCGGAGCCCGCGGCGTATTCTTCCACCTGCCTGAGGAACGCCTTCTTTTCCCTGTTGACAAAGGCTTTGATCTCGTTATCGATGTCCGTGATGCCGGTGCGGGGATAGGAGAGCTTGTATTCGTAGGAGTCGGTAGATTTTTTGAGGGTGCGCTTCGTGATTTTGACGTCGGCGTTTCCGGAGGCCAACGCCGACGCGGAAACACTCAGCGCCAGCGCGGCGCACAGCACGAGCGAAAGGACACGGAGCATTTTTTTCATTTTGAGAAACACCTTCCTTTTTCAAAAATTTCCCGTTCCGCCTTCATCATAGCACGGAACGGTGCGCCGGAAAACCTTTTCCGCCGGAAAATCGAAAAAATCGCCGCCGAAAACCGCTCCTGCCCGCGAAAAGAAAGCCGAGCCGCCTCCCGCAGAAAGGAGGGCGGCGCAAATCTCCGAGCGGGAGACATTGAAGAATTTCTTCCAAAGTGGTACAATGCCCGCATACGAACTTTTTCACACACACTAAGGAGGTACCCGATCATGAGCAGTTCCTGCGATCCTTCCCAGTGCGGAACCCTGCCCGAATGCGCCGGCTGCGCATCCAACCACAATAACAGCGAGGCTGCGCCCCAGAAGGAGCGCACCCATCAGGACATCAAGAAAGTCTTTGCCGTCGTGAGCGGCAAGGGCGGCGTGGGCAAGTCCTCCGTGACCGCCCTGCTGGCTTCTGCCTTCCGCCGTCACGGCTACCGCGTCGGCGTGATGGACGCGGACATCACCGGCCCGTCCATGCCCCGCATGTTCGGCGTGAAAGACCCGATCCTGGGCAACGGCGAAAAAATGCTGCCCCAGACCACGTCCACCGGCATCGAGCTGATGAGCATCAATCTGCTCCTCGAGAGCGAGGACTCCCCCGTCATCTGGCGCGGCCCCATCCTCGGCGGCGTGGTGCAGCAGTTCTGGGACGACGTGAACTGGAGCCATCTGGACGTGATGTTCCTCGACATGCCGCCCGGAACAGGCGACGTTCCGCTGACGGTGTTCCAGTCCCTGCCCGTGGACGGCATCCTCGTCGTGACCACGCCGCAGGATCTGGTGGGCATGATCGTCCGCAAGGCCGTCAACATGGCCAACATGATGAACATCCCCGTGCTGGGCCTGGTGGAAAACATGGCCTACGCCACCTGCCCGGACTGCGGAAAAAAGCTCTATCTTTTCGGCGAAGGCAAGGTGGAAGAAGAGGCGAAGGCGCTGGGCCTTCCGCTGCTGGCCACACTGCCCGTCAACCCCGCCACCGCCGCCCTGTGCGACGCGGGCAAGATCGAAATGGCCGACGTGCCGGAGATCGAATCCGCCGTGTCCGCCCTCGAGCCCCTCGTCAAATAAGAGGCTTTCCTCCAAAAACGCATACGAAAAGCGCGTCCGAGCCGGATGCGCTTTTTCACTTTACCCGCACGGCTTGTTTCCGGCCCGGCCTTTTGTCCCTCGCCCTGCCTTGCGGCGGACATTGAGGGATGCTACAATAAAATCAATCCAGGAAATCAGATCGACGGAGGGCTTTGGAATGGATCAAAAGACAAACCGCTCGGGGCTGGGGCTGGTCTCTGTGCTGACCCTGATCTTTCTCGTTTTGAAGCTGACCGGGCTGATCCGCTGGGCGTGGCTGTGGGTGCTGTCGCCCCTCTGGATTTCGGCGGCGCTCGCCGGTGCGGTCTTTGGCACGCTGCTCCTTGCAGGAAGGCTCAAAAAGGGCAAATGGTGACTTTCGGCGCGCCGAAGGGCTGAAAAATCGGAGGTTCCGCCCAGGACAACCCTGTCTGCTTGAAAAAACGCGGCATTTCTCGCTTTGTGTCGTGTTCAACAGGCAGGGACAGCGCTATACTGGCAGCGAAAGGAGGACTTCCGCGTGGATCAGATCAAAATCGGAGCGTTTCTCAAAGCGCTTCGAAAAGAACAGGGGCTGACGCAGGAACAGCTGGCAGAACGGCTGCACGTATCCGGCAGGACGGTGTCCCGCTGGGAGACCGGAAGCAATCTGCCCGATGTGGGCACGCTGATCGAGCTGGCTGATTTTTACGGCGTGAGCATCCCCGAACTCATCAAGGGAGAAAGGAAAAGCGAGCCCATGGATCAGGAGACGAGAAACACTGCCGCCGCCATGGCGGAATACAGCCGAAACGAACTCAAAACCGGAAAACAAAAGGTCATCGGCCTTCTGCTGTTGGCCTTCGGCCTGTTCGTCATCGTGTCGGCGCTGTCCATTTTCCCGGGCGAAAGCAGCTGGGGCGGCGTCTACTCGATTTTGGGAGGCGTTTTCACAGTCGCCGGCGTCTATTTCATCCTCCGGCCGACGGTAGCCAAGCGGCGCACGCGCGCAGCGATCCTCCTCGGGTGCATCGTCCTGCTGTTTGGGACCTTGACCCTCTGCGACTACATCGCGGTGACGCAGTTTAACCAGGCGCCCCGGTTCCGGTACGCCACCTGCTACGATTCGCGCACGCCCAACCAGCTGGCGTACAAGACCCTTTTCTTCACGGCGGTCCTTGAA
>JAEYFO010000295.1 GCA_023402915.1 Bacillota bacterium
GCGCCCCGGTGTCTCCCCCTTACTTAATCACGGCCAGACCGGCTTTGCGGCCATTGGTCAGCGCGTCGGTGATGGCGTTGCCGCCCAGACGGTTGCTGCCGTGGGTTCCGCCGGTCACTTCGCCTGCGGCGTACAGGCCTTCGATGCCCGTGCCGTCAGCGCGCAGGACGCGAGTCTGGATGTCCACGTCCACGCCGCCCATGGTGTGATGGACCGCGGGGCTGCGGGGGCAGGCATAGTAGGGGCCGAAATCCTCGATCAGCGCATGGGTGTTGAACACCGTGCGGCCAAATTCGGGATCGTAGCCGCTGGTGACGGCTTCGTTGAACTTTTTGACGCTTTCCACCAGCGTGGCCGGATCGCAGCCGATCTGGGTGGCCAGCTCCTCGAGCGTATCGGCGCGGTACACTTCGCCGGCAGCCACGAGATCGTCGATGTGCAGGCCGTAGGAGTTGTAGCCGTTTTCGTCGAGGTCGTCGTTCTGCGTGCTGGAGATGATGAAGAAGATGCCGTCGGTCTGACGGAGAGCGGCAGCGGCCAGAACGTCGCGGCGCTCGGTCTCGTTGACGTAGCGCTTGCCTTCCTTGTTGACGCAGATGCTGGTTGCGTCGCCAACGTGGGCGTCCAGCGCGCCGGTTTCCGGGTCGGCGATGGCCAGCAGCTGGATCTTATCCATGCCGATGAGGTTTGCGCCGATGGCTTCCGCCATGACGATGCCGTCGCCGGTGATGGTGGGGCTGTTGGTGGTGGGAATGCTGGCGTCCAGGGTCTCCCACTGGGTGTTGTACTTCTGACGCATTTCCACGTTGGCGCTGAAGCCGCCGGTGGCGAGGATCACGCCCTTGTTCGCGTGGAAGGTGTAAGGCGTGCCGTCAGCGCCGGAAGCGCGGGCGCCGGTGACGCGGCCGTCCTCGACGGTCAGCTCTTCGCCAGCCACTTCCGTGAGGATCTCCACAGGCAGGGATTCTTTTTCGATGGTGTTGGTATAAATGTCGATGAAGCCGATGCCGCTCTTATAGGTCTGGCTCATCTGCGCGCGGGGCCAGAGGGAGCCGATGACGGCCACGGAGTAGTCGCGCCAGTCAAAGCCCAGTGAGGTCATCCAGTCGAAGGTTTCGGGCGCACCGGCGCACATGGCTTCGATCAGCTCGGGCTTGGCAAGGAAGTCGCCGCCCTTGTAGGTCTGGAGCGCGTGCAGCTCGGGGGAGTCGAACAGGTAGGTCACGCCGGAATCGAGGTATTCCTGAAGCTGCTGGGAGACGGTCTCCTGCCAGCGGGCCATGGCGTCGTTGAGGGGTTCAAGGGCGATGATGTCCTTCACGTCCTGAATCTGGCCTTCGGTCATGTTGGCCTTTTTGCGGGTCTCGGTAGCAGCGTTCATGTAACCGCCGCTGCGCACCGTATTGCCGCCAAGGGCAGCAGCCTTTTCCACGACGATGACGGAGGCGCCCTGCTGCGCAGCGGTGACTGCCGCCGCCATGCCTGCGCCGCCGCCGCCAAGGATGATGACGTCAGCCGTTTTGTCCACGGGATCGCCGGCATGGGTCTCGATGGCGACGGCCTTGAGGGCCTCGACGTCGCCGCCAGCCTGCTCGACGCAGGATTCGATGGCGGAAAGGAGGGCGTTGCTGGTAAGGGTCGCGCCGGTGACCGCGTCGATCTGCAGGGACTGATGCTCGGTCACGAGGGTGGGAATGTGCTCGATGGGAGCGTCGCCGATGCCGGCGGTTTCGGAATGGGAAACCACCTGAACGCTTTCGATGGCGTTTTCGGAGAACGTCACTTCGACGACGATGGGGCCGTTGCGGCCTGCGCTTTCGGCGGTATAGGTTCCGGCGGTATAAAGACCTTTGGAAGCGGCGGGAGCCTCGGAAGCAGCAGGAGCTTCGGTGGCGGCGGGCGTTTCTTCGGGCGCTTCGGCGGCGGGGGCGCAGCCGGAGAACAGGGAAAGCGCCAGCAGAAGGCTCATCAGAATGAGCAGGGCGTTTTGCACTTTTTTCATGTTTCTTCCTCCGATTGTTTGAAAAAGACGAAAGAGTGAGAAGGTGCGTGGGAAATGCGTTGGTTGCTGTCATCGATCGATTGACTTTTTACAAACTATAGTATAGACTAAAAACTGATCTCAATCTGTCACAATTGTGACAATTTTGCGGAGAATGTTAAAAATGTTGAATCGAAAACAGATGGAAGCGCTCCGAAAGAGCAAGCTGTTTTGCGCGATGAGCGAAGAAGAAATTCGGGAGTATTTGTCCAAAGCGGCCTATCAGATCCGCACGTTCAACCGGAACGCGGCGATTTTTCCTGCGGGCGAGCCTTGCAAATGGGTGGACATCCTCCTTGAGGGGCGCGCGGACTGCCACCGGGCGGACGAAAAGGGAAATCTGATGCTCAGCGCGCATTATTATCCCGGCGACGACATGGGAGCGATCATCTATTTTTCACACCATACGAACGTGATTTTACCCATTGTGGCGCGGACGGAATGCACGGTTCTGCGCATGGG
>JAEYFO010000306.1 GCA_023402915.1 Bacillota bacterium
GGCGCACAGTCCGCAGCCGTTGCATTTTTCGCGGTCGATCTCGATCACTCTTCGAATCATAGAAAGTTCTCCTGTGTGGGGGTGTTTTTTTGTTTTGGAAAAGGAGTGTCCGTCCTTTCTGAGGGTATTATAAGCGAACTTTGAGAAAAATTCTGTTGGAATTCCAACAAAAAAGAAAATTTTCGAAAAAAGAAGCGGAAGCGTTTCGAAAAAGCCGGAAGGCCAATGGCGCTTTGGCAAAACAAAAAGGCCCCCGGCGCGGGAGAGGGACGCCGGGAGCCGCAAAAGGGGAGAGGATGTCAGCGAATAGAGGGCGAAAGGGCGCAGGACGCGGAAGCCGCAATGCGGGTCGCCTTGGCGGCGGCCGCCGCTTCCCAAGGCTGGACAGCGTTTCCGGCGGGCCGCTCGGGGGTTTTTACGGGCTGGGCATAGGCGGTCAGGGGCAGCAGCGCCAGCAGCAAGAAAAGCACCAGCGCCAGCAGGGGCAGCAGCAGGTCTTCGAATTGAAAGCGGTTCTTCATGGGGCCTCCTTGGCCGCGCTCAGGCGGACGCTTATGCAGCCGGATCGTTCACAACGCCCACGAAGAGCACTGTGCCGCCGGAAGAGATCGAAAACAGGAACGGGCGGTTGAGGATCATGTCGGCGTGATCGAGCGGCATTCCCGCGCCGGCGTAGGCCAGCTCCGTATAGGCGGAAGCGGTCACGCCCTTTTCATCGACGGCGACCCGCGCCGCCTGCCGGGCGGAAGAGAGAAAGAGCGAAGCGTCGCCCGTCATGCCGGAAAACTCGGCTTCTTCGGAAGAAAACGCCCGCCTGACGCCCAGCGACTTCAGTGCGTCGCTAAGCGAAAGGTCGCTCTTGACGTCAAACTTCGGGATGGACCAGGTGATGGTGCCGTAGCCCTGCCCGTCCTCCGGAACGTCGCCGCTGAGCAGCTCGGAAAGCACAGCCGGGTCGCTAAGCAGGCCGGCGGGCGTCTTGCCCTCGTCCGGCAGATAAAACGTCATGGTGCTGCGCTCCTTGCACGAAAGCGATGCAGCGGTATAGCCCGTGCCGCGGAGGAAGCTGCCGCTGTCGCCCTTGTTGAGGAAGTCGCAGGTCACGCTCGAGCCGTCCGCTCTGGTGAACGCGGCGGGCGCGGTGGCCTTTTCGGAGAAGCAGGAGATCCATTCGTCCTGAAAATCAATGGCCGTATAGAGCGCCATGAGCGTATCGGCGTCCACGGCAGGGGGCGCGGCCACGCCCTTTTTTCCGCCGCAATGGGCGGCGAGCCAGTCGGAAATGGCCTTTGCAGCGCCCTCACTGGAAAAATCCGTCTCATATACGTCGGCAAAAAACGCATCGGCCGCCGTTTGCAGGAAGGCTTTTTCAAACGTCAGGCCCTTGGCGAGCCACAGCGAAGCGCCCAGCTTCAGGTGGCCGTATTCGCCGGTGGAATACAGGCTGGTGAAGAGGGTTTTTGCGCCCTCGGCGAGCGCCGCAGCGTCCATGGAACCGGCCTGCAATGCGCCAAGCAGCTCCTGCCGGGTCGCGCCCTGCGCGCCGCTCGTGCATAGCGCCAGCGCAAGATACAGGCTCACCGGGGAGTATACGCCGTTTTCCGCTTCGGAAAGCGCGCCGAGCACAGCGCCGGAGGAGGTGACGGTAAAGGCGTTCAGCGACGAACGGAACGCTTCTTCCGGCTGCGGTGCAAAGCGGTCGGCTTCCCCCTGCGGCAGGCTGGGGCTGGTCAGGGGCAGGGCCTGTGCGGCGGCGGGAGCCGCAGAGCAGCCGCTCATCAACGCGCCGCAAAGCAGCAGCGCGGACAGGGCGGACGATAGGAATTTCCTCATTTCAAACGCTCCTTCCGTGGATCAGGGAACACAGGGTGTGAATGCCATTCTGATAACAATACGATCGGGCGGGGCGAATTGTTGCAGGGGTGTGAAATTTTTTTGAAAAAAGAAGCGGCGCGCGGCGGAAACGGTTGGAAAACAGTGGGCGGAAAGGGAAGAGAACGGAGTGAAAAAGGAGTGGTGAAAAAGGAGTTTTGGAAAAGAGAAAGGGGAAGAGAACTCGGAAGGCGGAGGAGAAAAAGGTTGAAAGCGCCTGAAAAAATTCGGCGATTCCGGCTTTGGAAGAAATTCTATTTTGCGCAAGCCACACAAAAAAGAGCCGCGCGAAACGGCTCTTGGATGGTGAGTTTGATACTTTTTCAATCGACCGGGACGTTGATGACGTCCGGCGTGGGCGTTGCCTCCTCGTCCGGGATCAGATCTTCGCCGGGGATCTCTTCGGAATCGTCCTCGACGGGGATGGAGTCCGTTTCTTCAGGCGCGTCCGTCTCTTCGGGAATGCCGTCGCCGGGCGTTTCCGTGTCGGGCGTTTCCGCGTCGGGCGAAGGGCTGGGCTCTTCCGTTCCGGCGGGCTTGGGGTGATAGGTGCCCGTGCCGGTGTTGGAGCCGGGCAGCGCTTCGACGCTGGTGGCGTTATAGATAAATTCGTGCAGCGCCTTGGTGTTGGCGGGAATATCGGGCACGAGCACGCTCATGCCCTTGATGGTTTTTGCCTTGTACGTCCCCTCGACGGGCAGGCGGTAGTGCATCAGATCGTCGGGGTTCACGCCCATGGAAACGACGGTGGTCATGAGGCTGACGATGTCGTCCGTGCCCATGTTCGTTTCCACCAGCGGCAAAACGTCATACAGCACGGAGAGCTTTTTCCCCGTGTCCACGGCCATGAATTTTTTATAGATGGCCTTGAGTACCTTGAACTGGCGGGACGTGCGGGCGTAGTCGCCGTTGCCGAAGTGGCGGATGCGGCTGTAGCCGAGGGCCTGCTTGCCGGTGAGCTTGATGCTGCCGCTCTTTTTTTCGATCAGGCCGCTGCGCCGGTCTTTTCCGCGCTGCAAATTCAGCCCGGCGATGCAGTCGTTCGCTTCGGAGACTTCGCCGGCGGACATCTCGATGGTCACGCCGCCCAGCTTATCGACGATTTTTTCGAACATGTTGAAATCGACCAGCACGTACTGGGTCAGATCCATCGAAAAATCCTCGTTGATGGTGTCCATCAAAAGGCCGGGGCCGCCCGCCGCGCAGGAGCTGTTGATGCGGTTTTCCCCCTTGCCGGGGATGGGCACGTACATGTCGCGCATGAGGCTGGTCAGCTTGAGGCGGCTGTTCTTTTTGTCCAGCGTGGCGATGAGCAGCGTGTCGGAGCGGCTGTAGCCGGAGCGGCCGCGGCGATCCACGCCGATGAGCAGGATGTTGACCGCGCCGTCGCGCTTGTCCTCTTGGGCAATGGCCTGCGTCTCTTCTTCCGTCAGCTGGGTCTGCTCCATTTCGTCCTGAAGCGTCACTTCGTTTTCCAGGTCGGGTTCGGCCTCGACCACGCCGGAAGCGATGTCCTCTTTGAGCTGTTCCTGCTCCTGTTGGGCGATGGCGGCGGCCTCCTCAAGGGAGACGCGGCGCACCCGGCCCAGCATGACCGAAATGAAGATCGCGGCGGCAGCCAGCACGACCAGAAGGGCGATGAGCACGCCGAGGAAAAATTTTTTGCTTTTGGACATAAAAGTGTGATCCTTTCTTCCAAATAAAAGTGGACTCATTGTATCCTCTTACGGCGAAAAAATCAACGGAAATTCGCCAAAATTCTATCAAAAAAGACGAAAAAGACGGCGGAAAGGTTGCAAAGCGCGGCGGATCTTGAAAATTTTCAGGAAAAGAAGGCAGGAGCCGGATTATGAAAGGGCTGCTTTGAAGAAGAAAAAGGGGGAAGCGTTCCCCAAAAAACAAAAAAGAACGCCTCTCAAAAAGAGACGTTCTTTGCGCTTTTTCGGGCGCTCAGCCCAGGTCGAAGGCTTTTTCCGTGGCCTTTTGCGCGCGGTCAAGATCCTCTGCGGCGATGCAGTAGCTGATCTTCGTTTCGGACGTGGTCACGAGGATGACCTTCACGCCCGCGCCGGCCAGAATGCGGAACATATGCGCCGCGATGCCGGGGCGATGCTCCATGCCAAAGCCTTCCACGGAGAATTTGGCCAGCCCCTGCTGCACGTCCATGCGCAGGCCGCCCAGCGCGCTGAGCGCTTCCGTGGCGGCGGCGACGGATTTGTCGGGCAGGGTGAAGGAAATGTCCACGCTGTGCGCCACGGGAGCGGTCTGGGAGATCATGTCGATGTTGATGCCCGCCCGGGCGATGGCGCTGAAGATGCCCGCAATGACCTCCGGATCGTGCGGCACGTGGGAAAGGGTGATGATGGACTGATTCTCCACGGCGTAGAGGTCGGTGAGCGTGTTGTGGTCGGCGAAGATCTCGCTCATGGAATAGACCTTGGGCTCTTTTCCGCGCAGGAACAGCGCGGCGCGCAGCGCGCCCATGGCGAAGATCTTTTTGGAGCGGGCGGAGTGGGAAATTTCGAGAATTTCATCCTCGCCGATGAACATCACGTCGTGATCGCCCACGATGGTGCCGCCGCGGACGGAATGAATGCCGATCTCCCGCTTCTGGCGCTTCTGGCGGACGCTGTGGCGGTCATAGACGAAATCCTTGCCGCCGGGATACTGCTCCTGAAGGGCGCGGGCCAGGCTCATGGCCGTGCCGCTGGGGGCGTCCACCTTCTGATTGTGGTGCCGCTCGACGATCTCCACGTCGAACGAATCGCCGAGGAAGGAGGCGGCGCGCTTGACCAGATC
>JAEYFO010000308.1 GCA_023402915.1 Bacillota bacterium
GTGCAGTTTCTCTTCCGTTTGCCCGGGAAAAGGTGGTCTCACCGGCTGGAAAAACTTTTTCTTTGTGGACACTGCGCGCTCTTTGAAAAGCGTGCGCAGCCCGTCGGCAGTTTCCAAGCGGCTTCCCGTCAAAACAAAGGGTTCCCGACCGCAAGGCGCAGGCCCCTCTCGTTTGGAAAACGTTTCTGCGCTTTCTCCACGAGCGCGCGCCCCATGAGCGTATTCCGGGGATGCAGCCTTACTCTTCTCTTCGGAAGAAAGGCAGCGTTTCCCCCCTCTTGGGTGCTCCCTTTCCAAACTCTTTCCAGCTTCGCAAGGGTACGCTCTGAGGGCGCACTTTCCCTATGGTCTGCTATTCAAGCTTTTGAAAAGCTGCGCCCCCTGTGCGCTATTCCATCTGCATACGGATCGTGTCCGTCATCCGCGCAAGGAATTCCGTATTCGTCGGCCTGCCCCTGTCGCCCTTGACCGAATAGCCGAAGAGCTTATCGATGTTGTTCAGGTCGCCATAGCGCCATGTCGCCTCAATGGCGTGGCGGATCACCCGCTCCACCCGCGCCGGATGGGTGTCGTAATCCTTGGCGATGAGCGGATAGAGCTTCGTCGTCACGGCATAGAGCAGATCGGGATCGCCAACCGTTTGCAGCAAGGCGCTTCGGATATAGACGTACCCCTTGAGGTGCGTGGGCACACCCACCTGATGCATATACTTCGTGATAAGGGCACGCACATCGCTCACAGTGAAAAGCTTGCCGTTGACTTCGAGAAAATTCTCCCTGCTGCAGGTATAGACCTCGACCGCCCGCTTGAGGATCCACTCCGGCTTCGCCGGGCGGATGATGCAATGCACCGCGCCCAGCTCCGCCGCCCGGTTGATGATGACCTGCGACGTGAGCGCCGTATACAAAATCACCACGGGACGCTGAACCGGCGCAAGCTGTGCGATCGCCTGCATTACACCCAGTCCGTCCAGACCTGTGAGCACCAGATCCAGCAGCAAAAGATCCACTTTGTTCTGTTCAATGATCCTGACCGCTACGTTTCCGTCGTGTACCACGCCGAGCACTTCCATCTGCGGATCCTCCCGCAGTGCTTCTTCAACGGAACTGCCGTTCATGTTACCCGGGCATTCTGCCAGCAGAACTCTTATGTGATGTTTCATACTCCCTCCTGGCTGTTTTGTTGTGCAGCTGCAAAAAAACAGTCTTGCTTTTTGCTGTGTTCCTCCCCGCTCCACGTTCGAAACGACCTATCTGCTGCGCCGCATTGGAAGCAGTCTGCAGCTTTTGCCCACGGCTTTTCGAACATTTTTCACTTCAAAAGCGGATTCTCTTTCTCTTCTCAAAGCAAATCCGCAATATCTTTCGTTCTCCGCGGAACGTTCGTCAATACAATTCTATCTTATATGGATTGTCTCACATTTTCAACTAATTTTTGTCCAAATTCTTTCAAATTTATGAATTTACCCCTTTTTCAATCCTTCATTTTCTCCATTTCAGACACAAATTTCAAAAACCGCCTTCTTTCGACATTTTTCTTCTAACCAGCTCGATTTTCCAGCGATATTTTCCAGCTCAAAATCCTTCCCCAACTTTCTGAAAATTGCATCGAAAGCCTTCCGCGCTTCACACGAGGCCCCTCCGTCCATCCCGGCAGACGATCCAGCGAAATCCCAATTCAGTCCGAAATAGCGACCAGTTCTTTTCGGCGAAAAATCGCAGCGCCCCCTTGACAAAACGATATGCAAATGATATGTTTTCCGTGTTATAACACGGAATATTTTACGAGAAATGAATTTGCAATGATTAAAAAACTATTTGGAGAAACGCCGGAAGAACAATACCGCTATCTCAAACCGCGGCTGATCGCTGCGGGGCTTTCGCTTGTGCTTCCCCTTCTGGGAGGCCTGTTCCACCTTGTCGGACTCGACGGGATCGGCGGCACGTTGGCGGCCATTGGAACCCCTCTGTTCGCCATCGTCATGCTCATCTTTGGTAAGGCGCTCTTGAAGGGGCTTTTCGGCATTGCCTCTTTTGGCGTGTTGTTTTCGAACAATGTCGTTCTTGGCGTGATCGTGCTTATCCTGTATCTCACGGTGGGATACTTTGGCGGCCTTGTTGTCGCCGTGATCGGTCTTTGCCGCTTTTTGACTCTGTTGAAACAGCAAAAGGGTCGCTGACACGGGATTTTACGACGCAAAGGGCTATTGGCGCTCTGACGGCGACGGATTCTATGATACAAAGGGAAACTGGGTTTCTCCGGGCGGCGCGTTCTATGACGGAAAAGGCGTTCTCAGGCGCCCCGGAGAGGGATTTTACGATTCGAGAGGAAATTTTGTAAGCCCCGGCGGCGCGTTTTATGACGGCCGCGGCGTGCTGCAATCCTCCCCCGTTGTCCTCGTAAATGACGGACATGCCAGCGGAGCCGTTACAGGCGCGCTTTTTCTCCTGTCGCTTCCCGTCATTCTCCTTTGGGGTCTGACAGTGACCGTGGTCGAGTGGATCGCCTCTCATCTGTACCTGGTGTTTCTCGGGTATCTGCTCCTGTGCGCAGTCGTTTCTTATGGAATAACAAAGCGAAAAAAGCATTGCGGGGTACGCGCCGCGTTGAGCTTCACAGGAAGCTTCCTGTGCATCCTGTCTCTCGCTTATGTCACGTTGGTATACGCTGTTCCCTATGTCTTGCAGCGCGGAAGCAGCTTCGGCAGCTTTTTTGAATTTACCGCAGCGCTGGCTGTGGGCGTGGCCGCAATCGCCATAGTACAGTTTTTCAACTACTATCACGAAAACGCGATCCTGGAACTGGTCCTCGGCATCCTGCTTTTTGCCGCAGTCATTCTTCTGCTGAGGTTTTGCGCGAACGAAAGCGCTTCGCTTGCTGATCTTGCCGCCGTATACGGTGTAAAGCCTTCGATCCTGTTCCGGGTGCTTTTCGGGCTTACCGTCTAAAACACGCATTCCTCCTGCAAAGCAAAAAATCGGGAAACCCACTGTCAAACGCGGGTCTCCCGATTTTTTCTGTTTTCATTATTCGACTGATTCAAACTCCGCAGCAAGCCCCACCGGCTCTGCGCAGCTTTCCGCTCTTTTCCGACCGGCGGCGATCAGCCCGCCGCGGCCAGCATCCATTCGATATACATCCCATATCCCTTCGAGGCGTCGTTGACAAACACGTGGGTCACTGCGCCGACCAGCTTTCCATCCTGCAAAATGGGACTGCCGCTCATGCCCTGCACGATGCCGCCCGTCTTTTGCAGCAGCTCCGGATCCGTCACCTCCACCACGATCCCCCGCGGCGCGGCGACGCTTTGGGGCGTGAGGCGGATGATCCGGCATTCGTAGCGTCCCACGCCTTCCCTTCCGACCGTACAGAGCAGCTCCGCCCGGCCCAGATGCACTTCGCTTCGCTGCGCGATCTCCACGCCCGAAGGGTAAAGTTCGTTTTGCAGCGGCGCGTCCAGCGTCCCATAAATGCCGTATTCCGTATTGGCTTCAATGCTGCCCAGCACGCCGCTCGAAGAAAATACGCCCTTGAGCTCTCCCGGCTCGCCGCGCACGCCCGCCTTGACGTCCACCACTTCCGCCCTGACCACTTCACCCCGGCGCAGCATCAGGTTCGTGTGGGTATCCACGTCCGTAATGGCGTGGCCCAGCGCCCCGAACCGGCCGGTCTCCGGGTCGCAGAACGTCAGCGTGCCCACGCCCGCCGTGCTGTCCCGCGCCCAGAGCCCCAGCCGTTTCTCCCCGTCCTGCGCGTCAACGCGGGGCAAAACGTTCACGTCGAACGTCTTTCCCGCCCGCAGGCAGCGCAGGCGCACCGCTCCCTGAGAGGCCGCCACCAGCTCGCCCAGATGATCCGAGCTTTCCACCTCCGTGCCGTTGACGGACAAAATCACGTCCCCCGCCCGCAATCCCGCCTCCTGCGCCGGGCTGGCGCTTTGACCGCCGGGGGAGATCACCTGCGCCGTGCCCACGATGAGCGCGCCCTGCGTATAGAGCCGGATGCCCACCGGCTGCCCGCCGGGGAGGAGCGATTTTTTCGCCAGCACCCGCAGCTCGATGCTGCGCACGGGGATGCCGAACAGCCGGATCGTCGCGCTGCTTGCGCCCGTTTCCACCGGTTCGAGCACCACGCCCTGCCTGTCCGCCAGCCGTTCGTCCGTGCTCAGGCGCACCGCCGCGCCTTCCTCGATGGAAATGTTTTCCACGCCAAGACCCGAAAGCGTCTTTTTTCCGCCTTCGGTCAGATAATACGTGGAGGGCAGCTGAAAAATCGCCCGGAGCTGCGGCGAAAAATATCCGCCCATCAGCAGCAGGCACAAAAAGGCACAGCAGAGGCAACGCAACCCATAGCGCAGTTTCTTCAAAACAAAAAGCACCCCCGGAAGAATCGATGTCTGTTATTCTTCCGGGGGCACAGCGTTTTCATTCCGGGGAACTTTTCAAGAGCGTTCAAAAGGTGGAAACCACCCTTATTTTTCCGCTGCAATGAGTGAACGGGCGTGGTCGAGCGCTGCGGCGGAAGGCACGTCGCCGCTGATGATGCGCGCCACCTCGGCCACCCGCTCTTCGCCGTCGAGACGGCGGACCGCCGTGGTCGTTCCGCCCTCGCGCTGGGTCTTTTCGATGAGATAATGCGCGTCGGCCAGCGCGGCGATCTGCGCCGAATGGGTCACGCACAGCACCTGATGGAATTTGGAAAGGGCGTGCATTTTCCGGCCCACCACCGCGGCAATGCGGCCGCTGATGCCCGTGTCGATCTCGTCAAAAATCAGGCAGGGACGGGAAAACAGCTCTGCCTCGACCGATTTGAACGCCAGCATGATGCGGGAAAGCTCGCCGCCGGACGCCACTTTTTGCAGGGGCTTGACCGGCTCGCCGGGATTCGTCGAAAGGAGCATCTCTACCTGATCGAACCCGTCCGGACGGAATTCCGCCTGTTCGCTCGAAGGAACGGGCGCAAAGCGCAGCGCAAACGCCGCTTTTTCCATGCCGAGGTCGTGAAGCTCCGAAAGCATTTGCTCTTCAAGCCGCACGGCCTGTTCCCGCCTCTTTTCCGACAGGCGGACGCAACGGTCATACAGCGTTTTCCGCAGCGCAGCCAGCTGCTTTTCGCCCTCTTCGGCCAAAATGCGGTCGGACTCCATCTGCTCCAGCTCTTTTTGCGCCGCCGCGCGAAACGCCAGCACTTCGCCGATGGTCGCGCCGTATTTTTTCTTGAGGGAATGGAGCTGAGAGAGCCGCTCCTCCACCTCGTTGAGCCGGTAGGGGTCGAACGCGTCCTCTTCTCGCATGGAGCGCACGTCCATGGCCACGTCCTCGAGCGCGTAGCCCGCTTCCCGCAGCTTCTGGCAGGCCGTTTCGTAGCGGCTGTGGACCGGCGCGATCTCCTCGAGCCGCGCCGCCGCCTGCTGCAAAAGCGCCAGCGCGCCCATGGTCTCTTCTTCGCCGTCTGTGCCGTAAATATCGCCGCATGCGCCGCTGAGCGCGGTCTGGATCTGTTCGGCGTGGGAAAGCAGCTCCCGCTCGGACAGCAGCGCCTCTTCTTCGTCCGGCTGGGGGTTCACGCCGTCGATCTCGTCGATCTGGAACGTGAGCATATCGCTGCGCCGCGCCCGCTCGGCTTCCGTCCCAAAGCCCTTTTGCAGCTTTCGCCGCAAGGCATCCCACTGCCCGTAGCATTCCCGGACGGCAGAAATTTCTTTCGAAAGTTCGCCTTTGGCAAAATGATCCAAAAACGCCAGATGCTGTTCGGGGCTCAGGAGGGTCTGATTCTGATGCTGGCCGTGAACGTCCACCAGCAGCGCGCCCGTTTCCCGCAGGAGCGAAAGGCTCGCCAGCCTGCCGTTGATGCGGCAGACGTTCCGCCCGGAACTTGAAAGCTCCCGCGAAAGGATCAGCTGCCCCTCCTCGGCTTCCACGCCAAGGGCGCCCAGCTTTTCCCGCACGGCAGGGGAAACGTCGAATATGCCCTCCGCCACCGCGTTTTCCCGGCCGGAGCGGATGAGGTCGCGGTCGGCCCGCCCGCCGAGGAGCAGGTTCACCGCGTCGATGATGATGGATTTGCCCGCGCCCGTTTCACCGGTCAGCACATTGAATCCGGCCGAAAGCGGCAGATCCAGCCGGTCGATCAGCGCGATGTTTTCGATGTAAAGTCTTGTGAGCATGGCGCTCCCTTTCCGGGCGCTTTCCGCCCGTTTTTCCGGTAGAATCTCCGGCATGACAGACGACTGTTTTTCCGGTTGGAGCAGAGAAAAACTTCCGCTCCGCTGTCTTTTCAAAAAGAAAACACAGCCTGTTTTTGCGAAAGCACGGCCTGAAACCAAATGGCGCGGCCCGCTTTTCCGCCGCATTCTCCGCCCGTTTCCGCCACCCTGCCGCACAGGATCACTTCATCATGCTGTGGAACTTTTCCATGACCTTGGGCACGTCCTCTTCGCTGCGGATGGCCACAAAGATCGTATCGTCGCCCGCAAGGGAGCCCACCACTTCCGGCCAGCGCAGCGCGTCGATAGCGCCCGCCGCTGCATTGGCGCTGCCGCTGATGGTCTTGACGACGATGAGATTTCCCGCCGACGTGATGTTCAGCACCGAGTGGGAGAACATCCGCATGAACCGGTCCACCAGTCCGGATTCCGCCTTATCCACCGTGGCGTATTTGTAGTGGCCGCCCTCGGCGAGCACCTTGATGAGCCGCAGCTCCTTGATGTCGCGGGAAACTGTCGCCTGCGTCACGTCAAACCCGTCGCGCCGGAGGTGCTCCGCCAGCTCGTCCTGGGTCTCGATGTTGTGTTTGGAAATGATATCAAGAATCATCGCGTGTCTTGCTGTTTTCATGCAGAGCCTCCAGTGAAAGGATGAAAGATTGTTGTTGGTTCGAAAAGAAAGCGCTCGAATTTCGCCGCGGCAACGGGCTGTTTCAAAGATCAATAGAGCTTTTGCCGCATCAGATCAAAGAAATTATAGGGTTTGAAATGCACCAGCCGGGTCACCAGATCGCTTTTTTGCACCCGGAGCGTCTCGTTGGCGTTGACCAGCGCGCAGTCCATCTGCCCGTCGGACGAAATGGAGCAGGGGGAGCTTTCCAGCGCCGGACGCACCTCGACCACGTCCTCGCCGCCGACGACGATGGGACGCTGTCCCAATTTATGGGGGCAGATGGGCGCAATGACGATGCCCTTCGCCCACGGGACCATGACCGGCCCGCCCGCCGAAAGGGCGTAAGCCGTCGAGCCGGTGGGCGTTGCGATCACCACGCCGTCGCAGCAGTAGCGGTCGACCAGCTGGCCGTTGACCGCCACTTCCATCTCCGTCAGGCAGGAGACGTTGCTTTTGAAAATCAGAAAATCGTTGAGCGCCGTCCAGCTGCTTTTTTTCCGGCCGTCCCCCTCAAACAGCTGCCCGGAAAGCATCATGCGCTCTTCGACGGTATAGCGTCCCTCAAGCAGCGCCGCAATACCTTCGGAAAGATCTCCCGGCTCCACTTCGCTCAAAAACCCCAGCCGGCCAAGGTTCACGCCCGCCACGGGAATGCCCTCCCGCGCCGCCCGGGCAGCGCCGCGAAGGATCGTGCCGTCCCCGCCGATGACGATCCGCGCCTCAACGGGCCGCTCCTGCGCCTGAAGGCCCAGCGCCTCCGCCGTCGTGCTTTCATAAACGGGAACCGCTCCGAGCGAGAGCACCTGCTCATACGCCTGCTGCGCCACGCGAAGCGCCGCCGGACGCTGCGTATGCGCCTGGATTCCGATAACGCGCACCTGCCGTTCCTCCCCATTCCTGCCGCAAACGCTTTTGCAGCGGATCGACTTTGGTTCCATTATACCTGTTTTTGAAAAAATATACAAGCGCATACACGCAAACAAATTTTCGCACTTTTTCCCCGGATCCCCTTCTGTTTTTGGAAAAATTTTCTTTCTTCACCGCCTGTTGTTTGTCCCATCGCGCACCCTTTTTCGCCAAAAACGCAAAAAGGCCGGGACTTCCGGTCTTTTTTGCAAACATCACTGCGCTGCGTCCGCAGATTCTTTCTGTCCTTTTTCTTTCGATTCTTTTTCTTTTTGATGAAAGGCTTTGGCCAAAAGCGCCGTCTCTTTGGCCCGCAGCCCGTCCTCAGAGCTGTCCCAGGCGTGTTCCCCGCCCTTTTGCAGCCAGAGCAGGAATTCGATATTGCCCTCCGGCCCGGTGATGGGCGAAAAATCCAGCCCACGCACGCCGAATTCCGTTTCCCGCACAAAGGCGAGCATGTCCTCGATGACCTGCGCGTGAACGGCGCTGTCCCGCACGACGCCCTTTTTCCCGACGTTTTCCCGCCCCGCTTCAAACTGCGGCTTGATGAGCGCAACGACGTTCGAGCCGGGCGCCAGCACCGTCAGCAGCGCCGGAAGGATCAGCCGGATCGAGATGAACGACACGTCCATGCAGCCAAACTGCGGCGTTTCGTCAAACCAGGCCGGTTCCATGGAGCGGGCGTTTGTCCGTTCCATCACCACGACCCGCTCGTCGTTTCGCAGCTTCCAGTCCAGCTGACCGTAGCCCACGTCGAGCGAATAGACCTTCCTTGCGCCGTTTTGCAGCAGGCAGTCCGTAAATCCGCCGGTGGACGCGCCCACGTCGGCGCACACCAGGCCGTTCACGTCGATGGGAAACACGCGAAGCGCTTTTTCGAGCTTCAGGCC
This sequence comes from Bacillota bacterium, assembly GCA_023402915.1. Taxonomy (GTDB): domain Bacteria; phylum Bacillota; class Clostridia; order Christensenellales; family CALWSW01; genus JAEYFO01. Next base: position 8,675 of record JAEYFO010000308.1, read on the forward strand.
GCCCCGGCTCACATAGGGCAGCGCGTGCCCCCGCACCTCCAGCGCGTCGTCCGGCAGCACCATCTGCGAGGCTTTCGAGGCTTTCTGCCCGTTGACATAGACCGTGCCGGCCATGACCAGTTTTTTTGCCTGCTCCCGGCTCTGCGCCAGCCCCCGGGCAAACAGCGCGCCGTCCAGTCGTTCCTTTGCGCTCATGCGAGTTCGTTTTCCTCCTGTTGTTTTTGAAAAAGCCGCCGCACCGTCTTTTCGATGGATGGCACATCCAGCCCGGCAAGCGCCAGCAGCTGCTCGTTTTTTCCGGCGGGAAGCGGCTCGTCCGGCAGCCCCATGCAATGCACCCTGGCGGGCGTTTCCGAAAGCCTGCGGGCAATGTGCTCGCCCATGCCGCCGGAAAGCGCGCCGTCCTCGAGCGTCACCACCAGCGCGCAGCGGGAAAGCGCTTCGAGCGCCTCTTCGTCCATGGGCTTGAGGCAAAGGACGCTGTACAGCCCGCAGTCGATCCCCTCTTTTTCAAGCGCTGCCGCCGCTTCCGCCGCCAGCGCCGTCATCCGGCCCGTCGCCGCCAGCGTCACGCTTTTCACCGGCCGAAGGAGCTTCCATTTGCCCGGCGCGATCTCTCCCGGCTCCTCCCCCTCCGGCAGCGCGTCGCGGCCGTAGCGGATGGCGCAGGGGCCGGGCAGCGTCAGCGCGCAGCGCACCATGGCGGCAAGCTCCTGCTGGGTCGAAGGGGAAAATACCGTCAGATGGGGCATCTGCGTCAGATAGCCAACGTCGAACGCGCCGTGATGGGTGGGGCCGTCCTCGCCCACCGGGCCGCTTCGATCCACCGCCGTCAGCACGGGGAGGTTCTGAAGGCACACGTCGTGAAACAGCTGGTCATACGCCCGCTGCAAAAAGCTCGAATACACCGCGAACACCGGCCGCATTCCCGCCGCCGCCATCCTGGCACACATGGTCACGGCGTGCTGCTCGGCAATGCCCACGTCAAAAAACCGCGCCGGAAACTGCTCGGCAAAGGGCGAAAGTCCCGTGCCCTTGGGCATGGCTGCCGTCACCGCCACGATGCGCTCGTCGGTTTTTGCAAGGGCGCAGAGCGTTTCGCCAAAGCAGGCGGAATTGCTCTTCGCGCTGCGTTTTTTCTCGCTGCCCGTTTCCACCAGAAAGGGCGCGACGCCATGGAAGCGCTCCGGGTTTTTTTCGGCGAAGGAATAGCCCTTTCCCTTTTTTGTGACCACATGCACCAGCACGGGCCGCTCCAGATCCTTCACCCGCGAGAAGATCGTCTCCATCGCGGCGATGTCGTGCCCGTCAATGGGGCCGAAATACTTGAAACCCAGCTCCTCAAAAAACGTCGAGGGCAGCAGCAGGTATTTGATGCTGTCGCGGCAGCGCTCCAGCCTGACGGTCAGGCGGGGGAAGCGGTTGGCGATGCGTTTTTTGAGGTCCACATAGCCGTGCCGCGAACGGAGCTTGCTCAAATACAGCTCCATTGCGCCGACGTTTTTGGAAATGGACATCTCGTTGTCGTTGAGCACGACCAGCAGCGGCGTCTTTTGCCGCCCCGCGTCGTTGAGCGCCTCATAGGCCATGCCGCCCGTCATTGCGCCGTCGCCGATGACCGCCGCCACATGCTCCTTCCCGCCCCGCAGATCCCGCGCGTGCGCAAAGCCCATCGCCGCGGAAATGGACGTGGTGCTGTGGCCGGTGTCAAAGGCGTCCGCAGGGCTCTCCTGCCGCTTGGGAAAGCCGCTCAAACCGCCCAGCGTGCGCAGCGTGTCGAACTGCTCTTCCCGCCCGGTCAGCAGCTTATGCACATAGGACTGATGCCCCACGTCCCAGATGATCCGGTCGCTTTGCGGGTCAAAGCAGCGGTGCAGCGCGATCGTCAGCTCCACCACGCCCAGATTGGAAGCCAGATGGCCGCCGGTATGGGAAACCGTCTCCACCAGCCGGGCGCGAATTTCTTCCGAAAGCGTGCAAAGCTCCTCTTCCGTCATGGCGCAGAGCCGTTCCCGGGTGATTCCTTGCAAATAGCCCAAAGCGAAAATTTCCTCCTGAAAAACGACTGGCCGCAGATGTTTTGTCCGCTCAGACGCTCAGCAGCGTCACCACGACGCCCACCGCCGCGCCGAGCGCAAAGCCTGTCCAGACCTCCAGCGGCGAATGGCCGATCAGCTCCTTGAGCTTTTCCCCGGTCAGATGCTGCTTTCCCTTGATGATCTCCACCAGCTCGTTGATGGCTTCGGCCTGCTTTCCGGTTTCCCAGCGCACGCCCGTCGCGTCGTACATCACCACCAGCGAAAACACCGTGCCGATGGCGAACACCGGCGAGGAAAATCCTGCGGTCATGCCGACGGAAATGGTCGCCGCGATCACGGAGGACGTGTGGGAGCTGGGCATTCCGCCCGGCCCGAAGAACCGTCCCCAGTCCACTTTTCCGGTTCGTTTCAGGGCGGCAAATCCCTTTGTCAGCTGCGCCAGCAGCCAGCCGAAAAACGCTGCCCGCAGCGGAATATTCTGAAAAATATCCCAGAAATAACTCATGATACCTTCCCGTTGTTCCCGCGCTTTGCGCTGTTAATTCTGCCGCCGCAGCAGATAGGCGGCCAGCTCCCGAAGGTCGTCCGCTTTCGTTCCGAAGGACGAAAGAGCCGAAAGGGCGCGCGCCGTTCCCTCTTCCGCCATGCGGCGGGATTTTTCCACGCCATAGACTGCCGGGAACGTGAGCTTATGATCCCGCTCATCCTTTCCGAGGGTCTTGCCCATTTTCGCTTCGTCGCCCGTGATGTCGAGCAGATCGTCGCAGATCTGAAACACCGTGCCGAGCTGTTCGCCGTAGAGCAGCAGCGCCGCTCTTCCCGCGTCGTCCATGCCGCCGGAAAGCGCGCCCGCCAGCAGCGACGCGACGATCATGTCCGCCGTTTTGTGGGCGTGGATATAAAGAAGCTGCGCTTCCCGCTCTTTTGCGGTTTGAGGCGCTTCCCGCCCGGCCAGAAGATCCGCCGTCTGACCGGCCACCATGCCGCTCACCCCGGCGCGCACGGCGATCTCCCGCACGGCCTGCACGTAGGGCAGCGCATTTTCCTTCGGGCAGGCGGAAAGCATCGTCTCAAAGGCATAGGTCAGAAGGCCGTCGCCCGCCAAAATGGCGATGTCTTCGCCAAAGACCTTGTGGTTCGTCAGTTTTCCCCGGCGGTAATCGTCGTTATCCATGGCGGGCAGATCGTCGTGAATGAGCGAATAGGTGTGGATCATCTCCACGCCCGCCGCCAGCGGAAGCGCCCGCGCTTCCCCCTCCGCGCCGCCGGACAGCCGCGCCGCCGAAAGCACCAGCATGGGGCGCAGCCGCTTTCCGCCCGCCATGACGCTGTAGCGCATGGCTTCGGCCAGACGGGGATGGATGTTCTTTCCCGCCAGCAGCCGGGAAAGCTCCCGCTCCGTGCGCTCCGTGTCTTTTGCCCAGCGCTCCCGCAGCGTCATGCTTCTTCCTCCTCAAAGGGCTGCTCCGTCAGGCTGCCCGCCTGCATGGAGAGCTTCTCGATGCGGCCCTGCGCCCTGTCGAGCGCGCGAAGGCACGTCCGGTAGAGCGTCACGCCCTCTTCAAACAACCGAAGCGAGTCCTCCAGCTCCATGCCGCCCGATTCCAGCTGCGCCGTGATCTCTTCCAGCCGCGCCAGGCTCTTTTCATAGCTTTGTTCCATCGGTTCCTCCCAAAAGCTCGTCGCTCAGTTCCACGGTCTCCACCCGCGCAAGCGCCGTTCCGTCGCAAAAACGCAGCTTGATCCGCCGGCCGCTTTGCAGCTGCTTCGCCCGGCTTGCCACGGCGCCGCTTTCTTCCTGCGCCAGCACATAGCCCCGCCGCAGCGCCGCCAGGGGACTGGCCCCTTCGAGCCGCGCGCCCAGCGTTTCCAGCGCGCTTTTTGCCCGCTCCTGCGTCCGGCGCGCCGCCTGTTCCATGCGCTCCTGGAGTATGTCCAGCCGCTGCCGCTCCTGCGTGAGCTTCCGTTCCGGCCCGGCAAGGACCGCCCGGTTCTGAAGCAGCGCCAGCGCGTGTTTTTGCGCGCCGATCTCCGAAAGCACGCCCCGCTGCGCCCGGGCAAGCAGCGTTTCGAGCCGCTTGAGGCACTCTTCCTTTTTCGGGACGGCCACTTCCGCCGCCGCGGAGGGCGTGGGCGCGCGCAGGTCGGCCACAAAGTCCGCGATCGTCACGTCCGTCTCGTGTCCCACGGCGGAAATCACCGGCGTCCGGCAGGCAAAGATCGCCGCCGCCACCACCGGTTCGTTGAACGCCCAAAGATCCTCGATGGAGCCGCCGCCCCGTCCGACGATGATGACGTCCACGTCCGGCACGTCGTCGAGCAGCGCGATTCCCCGGGCAATTTCCTGCGCCGCCCCCTCGCCCTGCACCTTGGCCGGGCAAAGGAGGACGTCCATGTTGGGAAAGCGCCGCCGGGTCACCTGACAGATGTCGCGGATGACCGCGCCCGTGGGCGACGTGACCACGCCCACCCGCCGGGGCAGAAAGGGCAGGGGCTTCTTGTGCGCCGGGTCGAAATACCCCTCTTCCAGCAGCGCCTGCTTGATCTGTTCAAAGCGCTGATACCATTCGCCCACGCCCACCGGCTCCATGGCCTGCACGTACAGCTGATACTGCCCGTCGCGGCCATAGAGCGACACCGCGCCGTTCGCCACGACGTGCATTCCCTCTTCCGGGCGGAAGCGCAGTCCGGAAAGCTGGGAGCGAAACATCACGCAGCGCACCAATGCGCCCTCATCCTTGAGGGCGAAATAGGCGTGGCCGGAGCTGGTAACGCGAAAATTCGAAATTTCGCCGGAGATGTTCAGCGAGCGCAGCATCGGATCGCGGGACAAAACGCCGGTCACGTAGTCATTGAGCTGCGTGACCGTTAGAATCCTGCGCGCCATGGATCACTCCACTTCGAGGGGAGTCGCCTGCGAAAGCAGCTCTTCCTCCTGAAGGCGTTCCTGCTCTTCGAGCGCCTTGAGCTCGTCCCGCCCGCGGGAAATGCCACCCAGCACGCCGTTGATGAACGCCGGGGAGCGGTCGCCGCCGAAGCGCTTGGCCAGCTCGACCGCCTCGTTGATGGCCACGCCATCTGAAACTTCCCCGCTGAAAAGCATTTCATACACCGCGACGCGCAAAATGCAAACGTCCACCAGCGGCATCCGCTCCACCGTCCAGCCGTGGGCAAACGCGCCGATGGCGCGGTCGATGCTCTGCTGATTTTCCGCAATGCCCGAAAGGATGCCGGCGGCAAACTGATGATCCTTTTCGGTGGAATTTTCCGCAATGTCCGAAAGGGACAGAATCTCCTCATAGTCGCCGCCGCCGCCAAGGAGCTTTGCAAACGCCAGCTTCATGGCGATCTCGCGGGCCACTTTCCTGCTCATAGAATCCTACCTCCGAATGTTTCTTCTGTGAATTGAGCCGGCTCACCGGGGGCCGAACAGAATTTTCAATTTGATCCAGGCATGGTACAGCAGCTCCGTCAGCTTAACGCCGTGGTCTGCCTGACTGCCCAGATAGCCGCCCAGGGCGCAGAGCGCCGCCAGCAGCAGCGTCCGCCAAAATCCCAGCGTCAGCAGCAGCACGGCGCACAAAAATCCGCCGCCAAACCCCGCCAGCGTCCGGGGGTATTTTCGGACAAACTCGATGAATTTTTCCTTCAAAGCGCAGTTCTCCCTTCTTTTTGAGGACGGGAACCCTTAGCGGACGGCCGGCGCGGACGCGGCCTGCTGCTCAACGATGATCTGGATCTCCCGCACGGCCACGCCGGTCAGGCTCTCGACGTGCGCCTTGAGCGCCTCCTGAATGTCCTTGGTCGTTTCGGGAATGTTGGCGTCCGCCACGAAATTCGCCCGGATGCGAAGGCCCACGGAATCCTGTGCCACCGCCACCTCGCAGCGGGCTTCCCGCACGCGCGCATCGCTGCGGACGAACTTGAGCACCATTTCCTCCAGCGCCGCCACCGTCAGGAACACCGAGCCGTTTTCGCCGTTTCGCACAACGATGCCCGGCGCCTGCGGCGCGCTCTGCACCTGAGGCTTCTTTTGGCGGACGAACAGGATGCGGATGCAGACGACCAGCAGCACCAGCAGCGCGATGGCCATGGCCGCGGCGGGGATCCAGCCCGTGCGCAGCCAGTTCATGAAATTGACGGCGATGGACGCGGGCGCAAGACCCCAGGCCACGGCGGCCAGAAATCCCGTCAGCGCCAGCACGAGCAGAATGAGGATCACGTTCGTGATGCGGTCAAAGAGCTTTCGATTCATGGAATTGTCCTCCCCTTTTTCCTTTGTAAATTCCGTCTGGGAAATTCCCGCCGGGGCGGTGTTTTTTTATCTTTTTTGAAAAAACAAAAAAGCAGGCTGCGCACCCCGTGCCGTTTTCGCATGGTGGTCGCAGCCTGCTAACATCAGACGGATTCAGCTGATAAGGTGCAATGACCGCTTAGCGCACGCGCGGCGGCTGTTCTTCTTCCCTGGCAGGCTCGGCCTTGGGAGCGGGTTCGGGCTTGGGCTCCTTCTCGAGCTGGATGCCCGTGACGTTGACGTTGACTTCCACGACGCGAAGGCCGGTCATGGTCTCGATGGCGTTCTTGACGGCGGTCTGGATCTCGGCGCACACGTCCTGGATCTTGAAGCCGTACTTGACGGTGACGAACAGATCGACTGCGGCTTCTTCCGTGCCCACTTCGACCTTGACGCCCTTGGTATAGCTCTTGCGGCCCAGCTTCTCGGTCAGGCCGTCGAAGGTGCTGCCGCTCATGCCGGCGATCCCCTTGACTTCGCCCGCGGCGAGGCTGGCGATGATGGCGATGACTTCGTTGGCAAACGTGACCTTTCCGCCCTTGTTTTCTTCGACCGCTGCGGTCGGAACTTTGATTTCTTCACTCATGGTAGGACACCTCCGAACAAATTTCTCTTGGAATGGCTGCGCAGCCCTCCGCCGGCGAAACAAACCGGTCGTGCGCCGCCCGGCGAAATGGCCGGCAACGGCTTTCGCGCTGCTTCGCCCGCAGGCTTTTTCGCGCAGCAGAAACTTTTCCGATTACAGTATAACAGATTCCGCAAAAAATTACAGCGCTCTGCGGGAAATCTTTAGAAATTCGTCCAAAAACCGCTTTTTTCCGTCTCATCCGCCATCCATTCAGCCGCCGTAGGGCATGACTTTGATGTTCTGCGCACTTTCTCCTGTTTCCCGCCGGACGATCTCAAGAATTTGCGCCACCTCCGCGTCGGTGAGCGTTTCTTTGTCCACCACGACGCTGACCGCCCCCTCGTGAACGGTCACGGCCGCCTTGGAAAAGCCCTTTGCCCGGATCAGCCCCTCGACCGTGACTTCCTTTTCCATCGAATCGATGAGCCGGAGCCGCTGGGCCTGCGCCTGCTCAAGCGCCGCCTGATCGGTCTCCTCCGCCGTGACGATCCCGTCCAGATAGGCCATTTCCTGTTCCCGGACGGAATCCCGTTCCTGCCGGAACACCGCAAAATAATCTTCTTCCCCCTGCGCGCCCGCCTGTGCCTGCTGCGCTTCCCCGGTCTCGAGCGCGGGCGTTTCGGCCGCCTCCGCCACTTCGGGCCGCTTTGCGCTGAGCGTTCCGTTGAGCCACACCGTCAGCGCGATGAGCGCCGCACAGCCCGCCACCGTCAAAATCCGCTTCTTGTTCATCCTTTCCCTCTCCTTTCCAATCAGTCCTGCGCGTCTGTCTCCATGGAAAACACTTCGATCTTTGCTGCCGGAAGGTCGAGTACCGCCTGCGCCGCCCGCTGGAGATCCATCCGCACCGACACGTCCGCCGCCCCTTCCGCCACGATGAGCGCGCCCCGCGCCACCGCCGCCCGGCGGGTCAGCACCATGGGCTGTTCTTCGCTCCCGCCGCCCACCGTGACCGGCTGCTCGCTGCGGCTCTGCGCGCCGCCGTCGCTTTGCTGCACGCTCACGCTCAGCGCCGGAACGATCTCTTCTTCCGACGCATAGGAAATGAGTACCCTTACCCTTCCCGCCCCTTCGATGGCCGAAAGCGCCGTTTGCAGCCGCTCTTCGAGCGTTTCCTCCGAAGAAAGCTCCTGCACCGCCGGCTTTTCCGCTTTTCCCGCGTCCGCCTGCGTTTTCGTTCCCCTGCTCCCGGTAAAGAACAGCACCGCTGCCAGAAGCGCCAGCAGCGCGTAGCAGCCGTATTCCGCCTTCGGATGCGCGTGCAGCCAGCAAAGCAGCGCGTCCAGTTCTTTTCTCTTTTTTCCGCTCATCCCGCTCCTCCGCCAAGCACTCTCGCCGCCGGTTCCAGCACGATCAACAAAAACACCAGTCCCAGTGCCATGCGCGCCGTTTTGTACGTCCCCTTTTCCCCGCCCATTTGAGAAAGCAGCAGCAGCATTACCGAAGCCGCCGCCAGATTCATGATCCATGCGCTCACCCGTTCCTCCTTTCCCGGTTCAAAGCAGGCTGCTGCCCGCCGCGGCGATCATCCCAACGGTCAGCGCAAACATCGCGCCCACCGCCGCAAGTACGCCCGCCATGCACCCAAGCACATCGCCCAGCGCCGAAAGCCCCCGGCAAAGCCGCGTTCCGCCCAGCGGCTCGATGAGCGCCGCCGCCAGCCGGAACGAAAGCTGAAGCGTCATGACGTTCAAAACGGGCGAAAGCAGCAGCCCCGCCATCAGCAGCACGGCGAACAGCCCCAGGCCGCTTTTGACCAGCGCCGCCGCGCCCGCCAGCGTCTCCACGCTTCCGGAGATCATGGAGCCGACGTAGGGCACCAGCTTATCCGCCGCAAAGCGCGCCGCCCGCAGGGATAGGCCGTCCGCGCCCCGCGCCGCAATGCCCATGATCCCGAGATAGCCCACGGAAAGCGTGCTCATGCCGCCGGTGATCCACTTGACCGCCGTTTTGACAAAGCCCAGCATCCGGGAAAGGGGCTTCTCTTCCGAAAGATTCCCCACCACGGCCAGCACGCCCATGGTCAGCACCAGCGGCAGAAGGACGTTTTGGCAAAGGGCGCTCACCGTGCCCGTCAAAAGCGCGGTCGCCGGTTGAAACAGTCCGGCCGACGCGGCCGCTCCCGCAGACGCCAGCAGCCCCGTCAGCACGGGAAAGGCCAGCTCCATAAGCCTTTGCGCCTGCTCGATGGCCTGCCTGCTTTGGGAAAGCACGGTGGAAAACGCCGCCACCGCCGCCAAAATGGCCATGCCGTAGCATACCAGCCCCGCCGCGGCCGCCGCGCCCGTTTCTCCGCCCGAAAGCTGCGAAGCCGCCGCCCCCAGCGCCGCCAGCCCAAGCAGCGCGCTCACCAGAAGCAGCCGGGGCGAAAGCTGCTGCTTCAAAAGCGCCAATAGACCCTTTCCGCCCGCTTCCAATCCCGGCCCGCTGCCCGCCGCCAGGTCCGCCTGAATGGCCGCCGGAGTCCTTCCGGAAAAGCTCTCCCGAATTTCTTCCGGAAGCTGCTGATAAAGCGCGTCCCATTCGGAAAGATCCAGCGCGCCGATCTGTTCTTCGATCAGCGGCGCAAGCGGTTCTTCCTGCGCCAGCGCCCTGCCCGAAGCCGTCAGGAGCAGCGCGGCCGCCAGCGCCAGCAGCGCCCTTCGTCCCGCCCTCATGGCAGAAGCGTCCCGATGAGCCGGAGCAGTTCTTCGAGCACCGGAACGGCCAGCAGAAGGATCATCGCCCGCGCGGCCAGCTCCACCTTGGCGGCGATGGCGTTTTCCCCCGCGTCCTTGCAAAGCTGCACGCCCAGATCGCCGATGCAGGCAATGCCCGTCACCTTGAGCGCCACGCCGAAATACGCGCTGTTCACGCCGTATTCTCCCGCGATGCGCCCCGCCGCGTCAAGCAGGCCGGAAATGGCGTCCACGCCCAGCCAGAGCAGCAGCACGCCCGCCGCCAGCCCCGCCAACAGCGCCAGCTCCGGCCGCTGCCCCTTCAAAAGCAGGGCTGTGAGCGCCCCTGCGATCCCCACCAGCACGATCTTGAAAATTTCCACCGCCCGTGCTCCTTTCCGAAAAAGCGCCGCCGCTTTCCCGCTCTTCTTTCGTCCGTTTTAATACAGCGAAAACAGCTGCCGGACGCTGTCAAACAGCGTCACCAGCTGATCGACCACCATCATCAGCACCAGGATCAGCCCCACCAGTCCCACCAGCGTCGCAATTTCATCCCGTCCGCTCTGCTTGAGCACCTGCACGATGATCGCCACGATCAGCCCGATGCCCGCAATGCGAAACAGCAGCTCCATTCCCACGGCTCTCCTCCTTCCGCTCCCGGCTTTTTTTCGAAAGCTCTTTCGTTCAAATGAGCGCGATGCACAGCGCTGCCCCCGAAAGCGCGCCCAGCGCCGCCCGCAGCTTTCCGCCGGTTTTCGCCCGTTCCCGCGCCGCCGAAAGGATGCGGCAGAGCGCTTCGTCCACCCGGGCGAACTCCGCCGCCTGCTCCCGCTGTCCGCCCTTTCCAAGGGAGCGGGAAAACTGCCGGAGCGCTTCTGTTTCCTCTTCCTCAAGGCCGAAAAGCGCCCCGGTTCCTTCCGCCTGCCGCCAGGCTTCCTGCGCCGGAACATTCTGCTCCAGCGCCATGGAAAACGCCTGAAAGAACGCGCCGCTCCTGCCGCCCGTGATCCGCCCCGCCGCTTCCCGAAGAGGAACTGCGCCAAACCGGATTTCCGCCGAAAGCGTCCGAAGCGCCCGGAGCATCTCCGAAAGCAGTGCGCAGCGGTACCGGAGCCGCCGGGCGCTCTCCAGCCCCATCAGCGCGCAGCCCGCCGCCAGCAGCATCCCGATCGTCAAACGCATGGCGTTCCTCCTTTCGATCCATCCGGTTCAGGTTCCCGTCAAAAACACCCTCGACCGTGCCCGGCCCGTTTTTCCGGCTCAACACGACGAACCGCTCAAAGATCCCCTCTTTCCAGAGCATCCGCAGCACCGGGCGCTTTCTGACCGCTTCGATCCCGCTGCCGTGGGCGCTCACCAGCAGCGCCGCGCCGCCGTCCGCCCCGGCGCACAGCGCCTGTCCGTCCGAGACCGCCCCCACCTCGTCGCACACC
>JAEYFO010000008.1 GCA_023402915.1 Bacillota bacterium
ACCTCGACGTGGTGGAGATCCCCACGAACCGCCCGAACATCCGCAAGGACTTTGACGACGTGGTCTACCTCCATCAGGAGGGCAAGCTCAATGCCGTCATCGCCGAGATCGCGGAAGTCCATAAGACCGGCCGCCCGATCCTCGTGGGTACGGTGTCCGTGGAAAAGAGCGAGCATCTGAGCAAAATGCTGGCCCGTCAGGGCATCCGCCACGAAGTGCTCAACGCCAAGAACCACCAGAAAGAAGCGGAGATCATCGCCCAGGCGGGCAAGAAGAACGCCGTCACCATCGCCACGAACATGGCGGGCCGCGGCACGGATATCCTTCTGGGCGGCAACCCGGACTACCTTGCGCGCAGGGCGCTGCGCCAGCAGGGCTATGAAGAGGAGATGATCGAAGAGGCCACCGGCCACAGCGAAACGGAAGATCAGGACATCCTCAAGGCGCGGGAAGAATACGCCGCGCAGCACGCCGCCTTCAAGAAAGTCACCGACGCGGAGCACGACGAAGTCGTCGCGCTGGGCGGCCTTCATATCATCGGCACGGAGCGGCACGACTCCCGCCGCATCGACAACCAGCTGCGCGGTCGTGCGGGCCGTCAGGGCGACCCCGGTTCCACCCGGTTCTATCTGGCACTGGACGACGATCTTCTGCGGCTGTTCGGCGGCGAAAATATCAAGGCCATCGCCACGAAGTTCGGCGGCAAGGACATGGAGACCGCGCCCATGGAGCTGGGGCTTTTGACCAGGCAGATCGAAAACGCCCAGAAGCGCATCGAGTCGGTGCATTTTAACTCCCGCAAACACGTCCTCCAGTATGACGACGTGATGAACCAGCAGCGCGAAGTGATCTACAGTCAGCGCCGCCGCGTGCTCATGGGCGAGGACATCAGCCAGAGCATTCAGGACCTGATCCAGTCGCTCATCACCGATTCCGTCAACGCCTATTGCCCCAAGGACGCCGAACCGGAGGAGTGGGATCTGGACGGCCTGGCCACGCGCCTTTCGCAGTTCTTCTTCCATCCGGGCGAAAACCCCTGGGCCAGGCTGGATGCGGCGGAAAAGAGCCGTTTGACCTGCGAGCAGATCGAACGGCAGCTGCGCGAAAAGGCGGCCGAAGCCTATGCCCAGCGCGAGCAGGAGCTGGCGCGCTACGGCCTTTCCATGCGGGACGCAGAGCGCGAAGTGCTGCTGCGCGTGGTGGACAGCCACTGGACGGATCACATCGACGCCATGGATCAGCTGCGCGACGGCATTGTTTTGCAGGCCTACGGCAACCGCGACCCCGCAAAGGAATACGCCGTGCAGGGCTACGATATGTTCGAGCAGATGGTGGCTTCCATCGACGAAACGACGCTCACGGCGCTGTTCCACATCTCCGTGCGCGGCGTGCCCAAGGAGCGCCGCAAGGCCGAAAAGGGCACCGAGAAGCTGGCAAGCAGCGTCGTCCCCGCGCCCGCGGCGGCTCCGGCGGCAAAGCAGCAGGATCTGTCCACCAATCAGCCCACCGCGCCCGCCCAGCCCTTCCGCGCGGAAAAGAAGGTGGGCCGCAACGACGATTGCCCCTGCGGCAGCGGCAAGAAGTATAAGAACTGCTGCGGAAAGAACCAGTAAGGAAAAACGCCGCTTTTTGACCCGTTATTCTGCGGAGAACAGCGCTTCTCCCAATCATAGAAACAGAAGGAGTTGAGACAGAGTGGTTCAGTTTGATGAACAGAAGCAGAAGCTTCAGGCGATCATGGAAGTACTCAAAGAGGCAGGTGAGTCCCTTTGACCTGCCCAAATTGACGGCAGAGCTCAAGGAACTTCACGCACAGATGAATGAACCGGACTTCTGGAACGACGTGGACAACGCCAACAAAGTCAGCCAGAAGACCAAGCAGATCGAAAACAAGATCGCCCGCTACGAAAGCCTGGTTTCCCGGGCGGACGACACCATGACCCTCATCGAGATGGCGGTCGAGGAAGAGGATCTTTCTCTTCTCGAAGAGGTGGAAAGCGAAGTGCGGGCGCTGGACAAGGCGGCGGAAAAGCTGCGTCTCGAGCTGCTCCTGAAGGGCCCCCACGACGCGCAGAACGCCATTTTGGCGCTGCACGCGGGCGCGGGCGGCACGGAAGCGCAGGACTGGGTGTCGATGCTATTCCGCATGTATACCCGCTACTGCGAAAACCAGGGCTGGACGGTGCGCGTGCTCGATCAGCTTGACGGCGACGAAGCGGGCATCAAGTCCGTCACGTTCGAAGTGCAGGGCGAAAACGCCTACGGCTATCTCAAGGCCGAGGCGGGCGTGCACCGTTTGGTGCGCATTTCTCCCTTTGACGCTTCCGGACGCCGCCATACGTCCTTTGCGTCGCTGGACGTGACGCCCATTCTCGACGACGACAACACCATCGTCATCAACCCCGACGATCTGCGCGTCGATACCTATCGTTCCTCCGGCGCGGGCAGCCAGCACGTCAACAAGACGTCTTCCGCCATCCGCATCACCCACCTGCCCACGGGCATCGTGGTGCAGTGCCAGAACGAGCGCAGCCAGATCCAGAACCGCGAGACCGCCATGCAGATGCTGCGCGGCAAGCTGGCGGAGCTCAAGGAGCGCGAGGAAATGGAAAAAATGGCCGCCATCAAGGGCGAAATGAAGAAGATCGAGTGGGGCAGCCAGATCCGTTCCTACGTGTTCCAGCCCTATACCCTCGTCAAGGATCATCGCACCGGCGTGGAAGCGGGCAACATCGACGCGGTCATGGACGGCGACATCGGCCAGTTCATCGATACGTATCTTGCCAGAAGCTGAAAACCGCTGAATTGAAAAACTTTCAAACAAGAACAAAAGAGACGGCGTGCGGCTTTTTAAGCTGCATTCCGTCTTTTTTGCTGCAAACCGGGCGGAAAAGGGGCGAAAGGGGTTTCAAAAGCAGAGCTTCTGTGTTAAAAATGAGAGATAACTTGACAATTTGCATGGTTTCCTGTACTCTTTAGAAAAAGAATTCTGAAAAAGCCGCTTGAAGTTTTTGAAAAAGAAAAATCTGTCTGATTCCACTTCAATTTTTCCGAAACGCTCAAAACAAAATACGACCCGAAAGGACGGCAGCGCCATGCTCAAATCCGGAAAATTTTTCGAAACCGCCCCCGGAATCTCCATTCACTATATCGACGAAGGCGAAGGAACGCCCATCCTGTTCGTGCCCGGCTGGGGCTTCTCGCTGGACGCGTTTGAAAAGCAGGTGGAACGCTTTGTCGGGGAATACCGCGTGATCTGCATCGATCCGCGCGCCCATGGCCGCTCCACCGTGACCGATCTGGGCTATGACCACATGTCCCACGCGCAGGATATCGTCAACCTCATCAAGCACCTGAACCTCAAGAGCATCGTGCTGGTGGGCTGGTCCTTCGGCGCCTATGAGACCTGGGGCGTGGTGCGCCTCGTCGGGCTGGACAACATCAAAGGCATTTTCAACATCGATATGCCGCCCCGCGCGCTGGTGGACGACGAAACGACCGAGTGGCACGAAACCACCCTCGCCGACTTCAAGGACGCCATGCAGTCCGTCCGCAATCAGGCGGACTTCCTGGACTTTGTGGGCGGCGGCGCGCCCATCCTCTATACCGGCGCATATACCGATGAGGATGTTCTGTTCATCCGCGACAACACCCGCACGCCCTATCACATCGCCATGGCCACCTATGCCACGGGCATCACCTCCGACTTCCGGCCGGAAGCGCAGCTGGCGGACGCCTGCCCCACCTGCCACACGGAATTCATGATCGCGGAGCATTGGGCCGATCTTGGCAAGCCCTTCATGGAAAAGCTCTGCCCCAACACGAAGATCCACGTCCTGGGCGGACATCTGGCGTTCTATCAGCACCACGAGACCTTCAACAAGATTTTCGAAGAATTCCTCAAAAAGTGCTGAGGCTCTCTAAAAAATCCAAAAAATCAAAAGAGGCGGAACATTCCGTCTCTTTTTGCG
>JAEYFO010000073.1 GCA_023402915.1 Bacillota bacterium
CCTTCGAACGTGCGCAGCGCTTTCGCCGCCGCTCCCGCGCTCACGCCAACGGCCATGGAAGCCGAAACGGCGGCAAGGGCGTTTTCCAGATTATGCGGGCCGGGAATTTTCAATTCATCCGCCCGGCAGACGGTCTGTTCCGTTCCGTTCAGGCGGAAAATGATCTCGCCGCCGCGGACAAACGCGCCTTGCGGCACTTCATGCCTGCGGCTGAACCACAAAACGCGGCCCTTTGCATAGGGCTCCATGGCGGCGACAAGGGGATCGTCCGCGTTGAACGTGGCAAAATCCTCCGGCGTTTGATTGTTGAGCACCATGCGCTTGGCCGCGCCGTAGCGCTCCATGGTCTTGAACCGGTCGAGGTGATCCTCCGTCAAATTCAAAATGGCGCAGGAGACCGTGTGGAATTCCCGGGTGGATTCAAGCTGAAAACCCGCCACCTCCGCCACGATCACGTCGTCCTTCGTCGTGTTTCGCGCCTCCTGCGTGATGGGCGTGCCGATGTTTCCGAGGACGAACGTGCGCTTGCCCGCCGCCTTGAAGATCTCACCCGTCAGCGCCGTGGTGGTGGTTTTGCCGTTCGTTCCGGTGATGGCGACGATGGGCGCTTGGGCGTAGCGGTAGCCCAGCTCGATCTCGCCGATGACCTCGACGCCCCGCTTCTTCGCTTCCTGCACAAAGGGCGCGGCCAGCGGCACGCCGGGGCTGAGCACGATCAGCTCGCAGCCGTCGAGCAGGGTCATAGGATCTTTTTCCAGCGCGTTGACGATGGGAAGCCCCTTGAGCGGGTCGAGCGATTCTTCCAGCTGCGCTTCGGCCTTGCGGTCGTTGATGGTAACGATCGCCCCTTCCTCCGCCAGCAGTTTGGCGCTGGCGATGCCGCTTTTTGCCATGCCGACGATCAGCGCGTGTTTTCCGCGAACTTCCATGCAACATTCCTCTTTTCCGGATGGTATCTTTGGTTGTGCGGGGCAGCAAAGCCGCTCTCTCCCGCGGTTCAACTTTTCGCCGCTCAGACCATGAACAGCAGCACCAGCAGGCTGGCCGCCGCGGTGATGATCATATACATGGAAACGATCTTTGTTTCCGGATAACCCTTGAGTTCAAAATGATGATGCAGCGGAGCCATGAGGAAGATGCGTTTTTTGTTGCGCAGCTTATAGCTTCCCACCTGCAAAATGACGGACACGGCGCTTGCCACGAACATCACGCCGATGATGGGGATGATGAGCATCGTCCGGCTGACGATGGACAGACCGGCCAGCGCGCCGCCCAGGGCGAGCGAACCGGTATCGCCCATGAACACCCGCGCCGGATAAGCGTTGAAGCGCAAAAAGCCCAGGCAGGCGCCCGCCAGCGCCCCGGCGAAGATCATGCTGTTTTGCAGATTGGAAGCAAGGTACACATCCCCCGCCGCCGCAGCCTGCGCCGCCAGCAGGAAGATCACGAAGCCGTAGGTGCCCGCGTCGATCATCATCACGCCGGAAGCAAGGCCGTCAAGGCCGTCCGTGAGGTTGACGGCGTTGACCACCGCCAGGATCACGAACACCGTGAAGGGAAGATAGAACCAGCCAAGATCCCACTCTGCGCCGGAAAACGGCAGGCGAATGCTCGAGCCGATGAGGGGATTGCGGTACGCCCAGACGGCCAGCACAATGGCCATGCCCAGCTGTCCGATGATCTTCTGATAGGCGCGAAGGCCCAGCGAGCGCTTGTGCTTGATTTTGAGGAAATCATCCAGAAACCCGACGAGGCCGTACACCAGCGTCGTCAGGATCAGCACGAGCGCAAATTCCATGCTGCCCCGGCCGATGCAAAGCGTCGCGATCACCAGCGCAAGGAGCATCATCACGCCGCCCATGGTGGGCGTTCCGGCCTTGGCCAGATGCTGCCTGGGGCCGTCGTCGCGGACGAACTGGCCGAACTTGAGCCGGTGCAACAGCGGAATGATGACCGGGCCGGTCACCAGACAGATTCCGAACGAAACCAAAATGGAGAGGATGAGCTGGTTCATTGTCTTTCGTGTGCCGTTAGTGCTGATCGGGCAGCTCCCGGATCAGTTCCGCGACGATCTCCTTTTCGTCAAAATGATTCTTGATGCCGTTGATCTCCTGATACGTCTCGTGCCCCTTGCCCGCCAGAACGATCACGTCGCCCGCCTGCCCGATGGACAGCGCGTAGCGGATGGCTTCCTTTCGATTTTCGATCATGATATATTCGCAGCCCGAGCGGCTCACGCCCTCTTCGATGGCCTTCATGATGGAAAGCGGCTCTTCGCTTCGGGGGTTGTCGCTGGTGACGATGCAGTAATCGCTGTAGCGCCCCGCCACCTCGCCCATGATGGGACGCTTGGCGCGGTCGCGGTCGCCGCCGCAGCCAAAGAGCGTGATGATGCGCCGCTTCGTGAAGCTGCGGACGGTTTTAAGGATGTTTTCCAGCGCGTCGGGCGTGTGGGCGTAATCGAGCAGCACGGCATAATCCCGGTTGGGCACGGGCAGCTTTTCCAGCCGTCCCGAAACGCTCGTGAGGCTCTCGAGGCCCTCTTTGATCTTTTCGGGCGGGAAGCCCAGCGCCAGCGCCGCGCCCGCCGTGCCCATGGCGTTGAACACGCTGAACAGGCCGGAAATGTTCAATTTGACGTGCAGCAGCTCTTCCCGGCCGGGAAGGTGCATATCAAAAGCCGCGCCCGCCGGCGCGATGTCGATGTTTTTGGCAAAAATATCCGCGTTTTCGCACACGCCGAAGGTATAGCGGCCGCAGTCCAGCCCCTCGAGAATGGCCGCGCAATGGGGGTCGTCGATGTTCACGACGGCGAATTTCGACTGCTCGAAGAGCTTTTTCTTGGCGGCAAGGTAGTTTTCAAAGGTCTTGTGATAATCGAGGTGATCCTGCGTCAGGTTCGTAAACACGCCCACGTCGTAGGTGATGCCGTGGACCCTGTGCTGATCGAGCGAATGGGAAGACACTTCCATCACGCAAAGGTCGACGCCCTCGTCCACCATCTGGCGAAGGAGGCGCTGAAGCTCCGCCGCGTCGGGCGTGGTGTGCGCCGCAGGGAGGACCTTGTCGCCGATGAGGTTCGTGATCGTGCCGATCAGACCCACCTTGCATCCCGCTTTTTCCGCGATGGCCTTGAGCATATAGGTGGTGGTGGTCTTGCCGTTCGTGCCGGTCACGCCGGCCATGCGCATTTTTTTCGCAGGGTAATCCCACAGCTTTGCCGCCGCTCCCGCCATGGCGATACGGGTATCGGCCACGATGACCTGCGGCAGATCGATGGGAAGCTCCCGCTCCACCAGCAGCGCCGACGCGCCCGCTTCCGCCGCCTTTTCGGCATAGCGGTGGCCATCCTCAAACGTGCCCACCACGCAGACGAACAGGCTGCCCGGCTCCACCTTGCGGGAATCGCACTGAATGTCCCTGATCTCGCAGTCGCCGCCAACGAGACGGCAATCGACGTCCTTGAAGAGTTCTGAGATGCGCATGCTCTCCTCCTTCTATCGATGCCCGGCGCGCCCAACGGTCCGCCCGGGCGGTTTCTCTTGCTTTTTGCGGCAAACCCGTTCCGCCGCAAACGCACAAATTATATCACAGATCCTGCGTTGTCACAATCCATCCGCAGCAATTCCCGCCGCCAGCGCCCGTCAATCGCCCGCGCTTTCCTCCAGCACCACGGAAACGCTGCTGCCCCGCAGGACGCTGCGTCCGGCCGCCGGATTCTGGGAAACCACCTTGCCCCGCGGCGCGCCCGCCGCCTGAATGGTCAGGCCGCTTTCGCGCAAAGCCGCATAGGCTTGACCCGCGTTTTTGCCCATCAGATCGGGCACGACGGTCTCTTCGGTCTCCAGCTCGTAGCTTTCGCCCGGTTCGCTGGTATAC
>JAEYFO010000100.1 GCA_023402915.1 Bacillota bacterium
AAAAACGTCTCCACTTTCCGTGTCATAAAAAACCCTTCTCAAATACATTTTTACACCCCCACAGCGTAGTAAGTTCCGTAGGTTCCACGATTTTCGTTTGCTTGGATCGTAAAGGTAGTGCCATTCACCGAGAATCCAGCAGGGGCATAAATCGTTGTTGATTCGATGTAGATCATATATGTTCCGTCGCTTTCACGCCATGCAATCGACGAGTTCCCGATAGATGCTTGAGATTTCAGAACGATCAGATAGGGGACAAACCCTAATGATATCGTTTGCGATCCGCTGCTGATAGCTACGCGGGCGCTTGCCTGTTTGACAAAGTCGCTTCCGGTCAGCGTGCCGCTCGTCAGACCGTCAGCGGTATACGCAGTCTTGCCAGCGCGGATATCCGCCGCCGTCGCCGTCGCGTCACGAATGTCAATTCCACCGCCCGGAAAAAATCCCACAACAGGCATATCTTCTCTCCTTTCTACGCCAGCATGATGAGCGTCACGGGGATATCCACCGTAGGCTTCTCCCCGTCCGCCGTGATGGTCAGGATGTTCCCCGTCCCAGACGCGCCGGAACGGCCCGTCACCGACAGCAGCGCCGCCCGGGCCGCTTCCCGCTGTTCCGCCGTTGCGGACTGTGCGAGCGCAAGAAACCCGTTGGTTTTCAAGCCCATGACGTTAAACGTCGCATTGTACGTATAGGGCGCTGCGTCGCCCGTCCAGCCGGCGGCCAGCAGGGTCTTGTCCTGCGAGACGGATTTTGCGGCCTGCGCCGCCGCCCCGGCCTGCTCTTCCGCCGTGTCCGCCACGGCCTTGAGCTGCGTGTCGAGCGCGTCAAAATTTGCATTGAGGTCGGCCACGTCGATAAAATCCTCTTGCGCAGGCTTTTTCAGGTTGTAGTTCGTCGTATAAGTCGCCATCAGTTCAGTTCCTCCTCCCGCAGCTCCTTCCACGTTTTGGTTTTCACGTCGTTCCAGCGGTAGTTCCGCTTCGCCTTCGCCCAAGTGTTGTAGAGCAGCGTCACCGCAAACACCATGTTGTAGGGCAGGATCCGTTCCAGCATCTCCCGGACGGTATCCACCTGCTTTTTGGCGCTGAGCGCCACCTGCACCTTGACCGTGAATGTTCCCGTGATGATGCCCAGAACGTATCCCCGTCCCCCGCAGAGCGATTCCAGCAGCGCCCCCAGACTGCGCCGCGTATAGGGGATATTCTCGTTATACCGGCTCAAAAGCCGCAGCCGCCGGTCGTCCAGCGTGTCGGTCGCAAAGGGCGAAATGCCCAGCATCTTTTCCCGGCGGGCAATGCCGTTTTCCGTCGCCTCGGAAAGGAACTGGTCGTTCATGCAGTCCTCGCAGGCGTCCCAGAGGGCCTGCACCTGTGGGGTCTCCGCTTCCATGATGGCCCGCATTTCCCGCACGTCCTTCAAAACGTCCGGCACATACGCCGTCAGGTCGATGGTTCTGTTGTTGTTGAAATTACGCATTGGCAAACGTCCCCCGCACGGCGACGGCGTCCTTGTCGAGCGTGAGATTTCCCGCCTGTCCGTTGATGGTCGTGCCGGAAATATCGACGATACCGGCGAGCGCCAGCAGCCGCGATTCGATCTGCGACACCCGGACGATCAGCGCCGTCTCCCGGCTCCACGCGCTGTTGAGCTCGAGATAGTAAGCGTCCAGCGCGTTTTCGATATATGGCAGGCACTCGGTCAAATTCCAGCCGGACGCGAAGGTCAGCGTCGTGGAAAGGTTGACCGCCGTTCCGTCCGCGCCGACGACCGTCACCTCATGATCGATGGGCGCAAGGCCCATGCCGTCGCCGCCGTTGACCGTGGGGTCAATGGCCGTCTGCACCGCGCTCAAAAGCGTCGAAGAGGGCGGCTGATGGTCGCTGCCCGTAATGACCAGCTTGACCGTGCCGGGGCCGTCCCACGCCCGGTAGGGCTTGCAGCCGCCCACGCCGGGCAGCGCTTCGGTCACTTCGATATATTGCCGCCGGTTGAACCCGTAGGACTGGCCGTCAAAGCTGTTCAAATAGCGCAGGCGCAAGGTCTCCGTCGCTTCCTCGTCCTCGCCGTGGATGACGATACTCGTCAGCTCCGCGCTCGCCAGCCCTTCGATGTATTCGATGGGGATGAGCTGCCCCGTGTACCCGTTGGGGTCTGCGCCGGCGGTCTCGCAGGTGAGGGAATACTTGAGCGATTCGATCTTTTCCGTCACGACCCAGTTGTATTTGTCGCAGGAAAAGCGCGTGCCGGTGGGAACGTCCATGCTGAACACGCCCACGCCCACCGCCGTCGTCGCGGGAAGGGGCTTGATACCCCGCTCGGCGCAGCGCAGGATGAGATAGTCCCGGCTGGCGGTGTCGGCAAAGGTCTCATTGAGGATGGTGTCGAGCGCAACGTAGATCATGGCGCTTTCGATGGAATTGGGTGCGAGCGCGTCGAAGATGATCGAGCCTTCGCGCTTGTCCAGGCTCGACGCGACGCGGGCGAGCTTCTCCTGAAGGATCGCCTCGTAGGTTTTTGCTTCATACATCGGTTTCCACCTCCAGATCGCCCAAAACGCTGTGTACCGTAAAGGTCACGTGAATGGTCTTTTTCCCTGCTTCAAATGCAAAATCGTCCACGGCGGTGATCCGGTCGTCCTGAAGCAGCGCTTCCGCAATGCGGCGCTTCAGCTCGGGCAGCGCATATTCTTTCGGCTGGCCGATGAGCTCGACCAGCTCCACGCCGTAGTTCCAGGAATAGATCATCCAGGCGTACCGTTCCGTGTTCAAGATCAGATAGACCGCCTGCCGCAGCGCCGAAAGGCCGTCCGTCCTGCCGCGGATGCGCCCCGACGCAGCGTCCAGCGCATAGGTCAGGCCGGGCTGCGCCTGCGTTTTCAGCGTCAAAAGCGCGTCGTCTGCCGTCTTTGGAATCATTGGTCTGGCGCCTCCACTCTGTCCAGAATGATGAATTTCTGCCCGCCGTCCGCCCGGAGCAGCAGCACCTGCTCCCCTTTTTTGAGCGCAAGATGGACCTGGAAGGTCTTTTTGCCCCGGTAGGCGTGGCTGTGCCCCTCGGCGGATTCCGTCTGATGCTCCACCGTCATGGAGACGGTATAGTCCCGGACGGCGTTTGTCAGGATAAGCTGCGCAGCGGTCAGCTCGAGCTTCTGGTCAACGCGCACCTTGAAGGGCGATACGCTCGTTACCGTACCGAGGACGAAGGCGAAGGGCTTTGCGGCGTTGACCGCTTCCACGGCGGCGCGCTTGACGCTGCCTAAAAATCGATTCATATCAGGTGACAAACGACCCACCTCGCAGTTTCAGGTCCATCAGGTGCTGCGCCTGCTTGAATTTGTGCGTCACCGATTCGACCAGCAGATAGCTTTGAATACGCACGTCCCCCAGATCCAGCTTGACGATCACCGAAGAGCCCGCGCGCACGCGCACGTCCCCCAGCGCGTCGGCAATCGCGAGCGAACGGGTCTTGGTGTTGTAGAGCTTCAAAAGCGCTTCGGCTTTCGCCGCGCCGCTTGCGGAAAGCTCCACCTTGTCCGTGTATTGCAAAAGGCCCCAGCGGTTGATGTTCGCGCTGTCCTTTGCGATGAAAATTTCGCGCTTGCCGGAATCCTTGTTTTCAAAGCTGATCTTGATCTGGTCATACGTCTGCTTGTCGATGGTGCTTTCGTAGGAATATTCGCCGATGGTGTCCGCGTCCAGCAAAAGATCGAGCTTCATGCTCTCGACGTTTTTCAGCGTCAGCTTTCCCGCGTCGTCATAGAGGACATAGAGCCGGGTCTTTGCCCGCAGCGTCTCGTCCAGGGCGTTTTGCGCGATGTCGAAGAGCGTCGCGTTGTCCTCCGTCCGCGCGCCGATGACGTAGCCCGTATCCTCCAGCGCGCCCACCCGCAGGCCGAAATCCTCCGCAATCATCCGGATGACTTCGCTGGCGGTCTTGTTCGAATAGACGTAGGTGTCCTTGTTTTTGAAATAGCGCAGCTGGTCGTAAGCCGTGCAGTCGATGACGTTCGGCGTGCGCCCGGAGCGGCTTTTTGTAAAGACAAAGCCGTAAAACAGGTCGGTCCCGTCCACGGACAGCTTCACCGCGTCGCCCTCTTCAAACATCAGGGTCGAATCCTTTATCACGGAAAATTTCAGCTTGCCGGGCGCGCCCTTCCTGTCCCACGAAAGGCTGAGACCCTCTTCGACGATGGGATAAAACAGCGCGCCGCCGTGCTGCACCAGAAGGTCGATCTTGCTCATGGCAGCACCAGCTCCTGCCCCGGATAGATCAGGTTCGGGTTCTTGATCTTGTCCTTGTTCAATTCGTAGATTTTTTTGTAATCCGCCCCGTTGCCCAGCTGCTTTTTGGCGATGCGCCAAAGGCAATCGCCCTTTTTGACGGTATAGGTCTTTTCAGAAGGCGCGCTCGACGCATCGCGCGGCTGCTCCTCCGTCAGGGAGCCGCCCTCGTCCGTTTTGGAGACGGTGACGCGCTTTGCCGCGTAGTCGATATACTGCTTGAGCGTCACGGAAACGGTCACGTCCGGGCCTTTTGTCGCGTCCTCTGTGAGGGTATAGCTTTCCAGGCTCACCTTCATGTTCGTGTCAAAGAGCAGCCCGCCCGCAGGCGAGACCCGGCTCACCAGAAACCGGAAGGGCTTCTTTTTTACCATGTACTGTTCAAAAACGCTCAGGTACTCTTCCGGCCGGCGAAACTCCTGCGAGAAGGAATACCGCCCCAGCATGGGAAGCACCGCGTCAAAGCTGATCTCCGTCAGGCCGGGCGCGCGCAGGAAGTTGATCTCCCCCTCGTTGACAAGGGTAAGCGTCTTGTTCGCGCCCTTGATCTTGGTCGTCAGCTTCTGCGGCGTGACCGGCAGAAGCAGCGTGTCAAAATAGAATCGATACATCATTCATGCACCCCCTCTGCGGCGATCTCCAGCGCTTCCGCAAAACCGTCCGTCAGCGTGCTCAGAACGCCGTCAAGGTCCATATCGGAGTCGATACGGTTCGTCATGCCGGACATATCGATCTTCACTTCGGCGGTCGTGAAGCGGTTGATTGCCTCCTGCTCCGCCAGGTCGCGCAGATACTTCAGGTCCTCCGTCGTGGCCTTGAGCGAAGAGGCGGCGCTGCCCGCGCTGTCGCTGATGCTCGCGGTGTCCGCGCCGATCTCCTCCAGCGCTGCGCTGTTGTCTGCTTGTGCGTCGGCCCGGGCCTTTGCTTTGGCCGCTTCGAGCGCGTCCGCAGACGATGCCACCTCCGCCCGCAGGGAATCGAGCCATGCGTCCCGCTCGGCCTTGGCCGCCGCCAACTGCGCTTCCGTCGCCGCCAGATCCTCCGCCCGGGCTGTTTTGGCCGCTTCGTTTTCCGCGGCCGCCGTCGTGGCAAACGTCACGTGCTCGATGGCGTCGATGCTCACGCCGGGAATTTTGTTCAAAAGGCTGATGAACCCGTTGATGATGTCGATCGCGCCGTTGACCATGTTCTGGAGGATGGTCAGGACGGAGACCTTCATGTCGCCCATGAAATTGGCGATGGCCACGCCCGCCTTCTGCCAGCCCAGCTTGAGCTTGTCGAGCAGGTCGATGACAAAGCACACGCCGGTGAAGAAGGCCATTTTGACCCAGTTCCAGCCCAGAGCCAGCGCGAGCTTGCAGATCTCCCAGGCGTTCTGCACGCCGCCGATGGACTGGATCCAGCGGTACATCATGCCGATCAGCACGCCGACGATGAGCGCGATCCACACCACGGGATTGGACAGCAGCGACGCAAACAGGCCGTCCGCCGCGGCCTTGGCCGCCCAGGTCGTGATGGCGTTATAGGCCCAGACCACGGCCAGCACGCCGGCGGCACCAGCCAGCCCCACCAGCACCGCGCTGACGGTGTCGGAATTCTCCGTCAGCCACGCCAGAACGCCGTTGAGCCACGTCACGATGGTAGTCAGCGCCGGCAGCAGCTTTTCGGCCAGCGTACCGGCGAACGTTGTCCATGCTTCGGAGAGCTTTCGCACCTGGTTTGCCCAGCTGTCATTGGTGCGGACATAGTCTCCCTGCGCGTCGGCCGTTGCGCTGAGAAGATAGTTGTACCGGAGCAGCACCTGCTCGGCCTGCGACATTTTGTTATAGGACTTCTCGATGCCCTGCGAAAGGGCGTAGGCTTCCAGGTTGGCCACAGACATCGTGATGCCCCACTGCTTGAGCGGCTCCGTCTCGCCGGAGATGCCGGAGCGGATCTTTTCAAAGGCGGTCTCAAGGTCAGAGTTATAAAACGAGGCCATGTCGCCCGCCAGAGCGGTCAGAGCCTTGGACATGTCCGTGACGGCGCCTTTTGCAACGCCGGAGGATTTAAGCATTGCGCCGAGGGTGCCGGCGTAGCGCTTGGCGCTCACCTCGTTCATGCCGTAAGCGTCCAGGCATTTCTTCGACCAGGCGTCGATGTCCGCGGCGGCGCTGCCGAACGTCACGTCCACGACGTTTTGCACTTCCGCCAGGTCGGAGGCGTAGTCCACGCCCGACTTGATGACGTCGAACGCCTTGCGCGCCAGCATCAAAAGCCCTGCGGACTTTGCAAGGTTGCCCAGGGCGCTGCCCGTGTCGTTGGCCTGCCGCTCCAGCTGGCCCAGCTGACCGTTCACCCTTGCCAGCTCTTCGCGGGCCGTTTGGAGCGACGCAGTATCAATGGGCCGTGCCAGCCCGTCCTGCATGGATTCCATCGTGTTGATGACCAGATTCAGGGCTTTGGTGATGTTTTTGAGCGGGCCGGTCATGCCGTCCGACAGCACCAGCTGCGATTTGATGAGCGCCATGAAGCTCCTCCTTTCCGGGGGCGGCGCAGAGGGCAGACCCGGCTGTCCTCAATGCCGCTTCCCCCGTTTTGCCTTGGCCGCTTCCTTCTTCTCCTGCTCGACCTTTATGTCGATGGCAGCGACGATGAACGCCTGCGTGTACGGATCCATGTCCAGAAAGACCTGCGGCGGCCATTGGAACTTGTGGAGACAGTAATAGGCGTAGTTTGCCTCCGGGTCGTCTCCAAGGATCAGTTTTTTGCTTCTTCCACCATTTCCTCGCCGGACTGGAAGCCGTTGACCTGAAGGACCTTGGTGGAGTAGTCCTCAAACTCGGCGGGCGTGAGCATGGTAGTGATGAGCTGCTCCGCGCCCAGCGCGCCGTAGGACTGCTGAAGCTCCGCGTCGTTGAGGTTGGGGAACACCGTGCAGGCCACGGCCACCTTCGCAAGGTAGGCATTCGCGTCAAATTCCTGCGTAAACTGGCCCTTTCGGCCGGGCACGGGCACGGTGCGCAGGCAGGCCCTTCGAAGCGCCGCGTTTTCCGCCGCCGTGATGCAGCGGATCTCCCACGGCACGGGCGCGCCGGTGTCGGGGTCGAGAAAGCGGTCGGAAGGGACGAAAGCCACATTGTGGATCTTCTTTGCGTTCTGAGAAAGAAATGCCGTCAGATTCTTTGCCATGGAAAATACCCTCCCAAAAATTACTGCATTCCGTTGAGCAGGCTGAACGATTCGGGCATTTCCCAATCGTCGAACGTGCCCTCCAGGTCTTCGTCAAGGGTCTCTGCGTCCGCGTCGAATTTGGCGAGGATGCCGCCCTTCGTCAGGCAGTTTTTCAGGATGATGGTCTGCCTGCCCACCGCCGCCGTGGGATCCTCATTGGAAACCTGAATGTCAAACGTGGGCAAAAAGCCCGTGCGCTTGTATTCCTGAAGCATTTTGCGGAAAATGGACTGATTGTAGTGGGCCGTGCCGCTCCACGTGCCCGACCAGCCGGTGGGCTTGTTGCCCTTGCCGGACTTGCCGAGGATGGGCACCTCCGCCACGTTGATCTCCATGCTGGATTCAAAGGAATACAGCTGCATGAAGCAGTAGCGGTTCCCGTCGGACAGAGTGATATAGGCGCTGGCCTGCGAGCCCGCGACCGCGTCCAGCGCGTTCATGATAGACTGTGCCATGAAAAGTTCCCTCCTTACTCACACAATGACGACCGACATATAAAGCTGTGCCATCGCGCTGACGACGTTCAGGTTCTTCACGGTGCAGAGCACGGACTTTTTCGTTTCGCCCTGCTCGACGGTCACGCTGTCGGGGTCAAAGTCCTCAATGGCGCGCACGGCCTCAAGCGCCTGATGGAGCTTGACGACGTCGTTCCAAAGGGCGATCCTGCCCGCCGCGTCGTTGGGCACCGTGCCGAGATAGCGGGTGTTGAAGAGCACCGCCGTGTCGTTTGCGATCTGGTCGCAGACGCGCACCGTCTGGTTGGACCGGAACACCTTGCCCTTCGTTTCGGAAAGGGTCGTGAGGGAGTTCACGTCCTCCAGCACGCGCACGCTGCCGTTGACATTGTGGAACATCAGCCGGCCGTTTTGAAGGGCGGTTTCCAGCTCTGCCTGCGTCCTGTCCACGTCCACGGTCAGCTCGCCGTCATAGAGCCGGTTGGTGTTGGACTTATTCACGGCGCAGCCCGCGGACGCGCCCGTCATCCAATAGACCAGGCCGTACTGGCCGAGACCCGGAACGCTCGAATCGTAGTCCACCGCCTTGCTGCCCAGCTCGATCACGCCTTCGTAATCCGCCAGCTTTGTTGCGCTGTCCAGATTGAACACCACGGTCTGGAACTTCGCGCCCACCTCATCGCGCATCCGCTTCGTATAGTTGAGATACAGCTTGATCGTGGTCGAATCGTCGGACGGGCAGCCGAGCGTGTGGAAGCTGTAGCTTTCGAGCTTGTTGAGAAACGCCTGGTGCGCCGCAGCGTTGGCCGTGCCGTTCGTGCCGCCGGTGAGGGGCGTTTTTGCGCTGACCGCAAGGGAAGCGGTCGTTTTCCAGGCCACAAAATCGTTGTCCTTGAGCGCCGCCGCCGTGGCGACGGTCTGCCGGTCGAGCAGCTCCGCGCCAAAGTACAGGCTCACGTCGAAAAGGTTCTCGTCGTCCGCGTTGGCCGCGACGACCACGAACAGGCTGTTGCCCGCCGTGCCGGTGCGCTTTGCCGTGCAGAACGTGCAGGCGGCCTTTTCCCCGCCGCCGTTGAGCCGGTAGGCGTACAGCTTCCGCGCGTTTTTGAACAGCTCGCGCAGGGGCAGCATCGCCTTGTCCGTATACGCATGGCCGAAGAGCCTGAGGCTGTTTTTCTCAAACTCCTCGCTCGTCACGGAAAAAATCGCGCCGTCCCCGCCCCAGTCCAGCAGCAGCGGCATGGCCGCAATGCCGCGCTCCGAGAGCGTGTCCGATGCCTTCGCCACGCTGGAAAAATTGATGTAAGTGCCAGGCAGCACCTTGTTCTGCGCCGCCCAGATCCCGCCGCCAAGTGCCATGTTACAGTACCTTGCCTTTCGTAAAGTGTTCGATTTCTTTCTCCACCTCGTCGAGGGTGTATTCCCTGCCCCCCTCCAAAAGCGCGCCCAGCAGGTCGCGGTGCATCCTGTAGCGCCGGGACCGCAAAAGCTGCTCTTTGGAGTGGGCCGGTGCGGCCGGTTTTCTTACCGCCGTCTCTTTTTTCTTTGTCGCCATGTCAAACTCCCACTTGTGTCAAACTGAGCGCGCTCATGCCCGTCTCCCCGTCCGCCGCCGCACGCACAAAGTGCCGGTACGTCACGAAAAAGTGCAGCACGCCGTCCGTCACCTCAAAGCTCCGCTCCGCGCCCCGCAGCCTGTCGCCGCCGGGCAGGACGATCTCTTCGAGCACGGCGCTCAGCCGGTCGGCAACGCCATAGCATTCCTCCCGCCCTTTTTTCGGGAAATACAGCACGTCAAAGCGGGGCAGGCGCTTTTCCCGCCGGGATGGGTAGGCCGCGTTCTCCGCCGTCACCAGCAGCACAAGAAAAGCAGGAACCGTAAGGCCCTGCTTCACTGTGTCCGCCTGGATCTGGCTGTCCGGGAAGGCGCTGCGCAGCGCCAGCGTTATGCCGTCCAAAATGCGCATCGTACTAATTTCCGCCATTACACACCTTTCGAAGCGCTTGAAGCAGCTTCTTTTCCAGCACGCCCGGCGCGATGCGCCTGAGCTTTTCTTCCGAGACCGTCAGCATATACCTGCCCTCGGCCCAGCCGCCGTTGACCGTGCGGTGGCCGAACTCCACATACGAGGCGTATTCCACCGGGTTAATGATCTCGATCCTGTACTCCTCGCCCGTCTTTGTGACCGTCAGGGACTGGGCATAACCGGCCGCGTCCTTTCCGCTTTTTGCGCCCCAGCCGCGGCGGAGCGTGCCGCCCTTTTTGCCGGAGCTTTTGGGGTATTTGCCCACGGGCGTGGCCGGGATGACCAGCGCCAGCAGCCGGGCGGCCAATTCCTTGGCGCACGCCACGCACAGCGCGTCCACGTCCAGCGCTTTGAACTGCTCCGCAAACCGCCGGAACTCTTCGAATTCCGCGCGTCCCCAGCGCCCCATCAGGCGTACTCCTCAAAGGGGACGAGCACGATCTCCTGATGGCTGCTGTGGACCGCCGGTTCGCCGGAGCGGGCATAGGCAGCCGTCCGCCCCTCCTGCGTCACGACGATCTTCGAGCCTGCGGGCACGTCCGCCTCCTTCGAAAGAAAGAGCTTGACGGTCTGCTGGACGACCGGGGCGCTGTTTTGCTGCGCCGTGGGCGAAACATTGGAAAATGACAGCCGGCAGGGCGCGCCGCGGAGCACTTGCACCTCCCGCGGCTCGTCCCGGCCGGTTTTTTCATTGCGCGCCGTTTCAAGCACGAACACGTCGCACAGGCCGTCCCAAAGCCTGCGAAGTGCCGCCCCATACGCCGTTTTCACCATGCCAGCCTCCGAAATGCCGCGATGAGCGCCCCGTCGGGATTGACCAGCTTTGCGAGCATCGCGTCGAACTGCTCCTCGAACGAACCGGTATCGGCAATGGCGAAGGTGACGGACGTGTCGCCCTCGGAAATGCTCTTTGCCGGCGCTTCAAAGTCGTAGACCTCCGAAAGCGCGCCGGCCGCCTTTTTGTCTGTGAGAAACAGCCCTGCGGCCATGTCCGCCCAGACATAGAACAGCCCCTCCGGCACTTCGCGCCGGTTCGTCCGCGCCTTCAGGGTCGTTTCGGCCTTTTTGATGTTGTATTCGAGCGCCGCGCTGTCGGCTTCCGCCACAGAATAGCCCAGCGCTGCCAGCCGGGCGGTGACTGCTGAAAGGACGTCCATGCCGTTTCCTCCTTTAGGCGATCTCGTACCAGCCCTTGGTCTTGGGGTTATCGCCCGTCGCAGGCGTGACGGCGACGTAGCCGCTGCCGGCCTTGGCGTAATAGGTCTTGCCGGAAGAGGCGGTCTCGTCGGTGGAAACCGTGGCCGTGCCCTTGAAGATCTTGACCAGCTTCGTCTCATCGGTCAGGGCGGCCAGATAGTACTTGCGGGCGTAGATGCTGTTTTCGCGGGTGTTGGAATCGCGCTGCTGCTCGGTCTCCGTGCCCTTTTTGTTGAAGAGCGTGACCGCTTCCTTCGTCGCCAGATACACCGAACCGCTGACAGCGTCCGCTTTCGTATAGACGTTCACGCCGGCCACCGTGCCGATGTAGCCGTTCTTTGCGAAGGCTTCGACGTACTGGAGCGTGTCCTTGAGCTCCTTGCGCAGCTCGGCCACGTCGGCGGGGGAGACGAACGCGAAGATGCTCACATTTTCCAGATTTTCAAGCGCCAGCACGGACTGCGCGTCGGCGAAGGCGTCGAAGTTCAGCTTCGTCACGACGACGACCTGCGTCGCCTTTTTGAACTCGCCGTAGATGTCTGCGTTGACGGTGTTGAACATGTCGGTGCCCATGTGCTTCGTGCCGACGGGGACGAGCTGCGGGTCGGTCATGGCCTGCTCGTCGTAGTACTTGAAGCGGTTCTGTGCCAGCTGGATGCGGTACTCGCGGGGCGTATAGCCCACCTCGATGCTCCTGGAGTTGCCCGCGCCCATGGCCAGCTTTTCCGTGCCGTCGGTGGCCTTGTAGACGTTGATCTTGCGCAGCATACCGGCCGTGCCCTCCAGGGCGTTGTCCACGGTGCAGAAGGTCTGAAGATCGAGATGGGACTTGTACTGATCCTCGATCTCGTTGGAAAGGTAAAAATTGTCGTAAACGGTGTTTGCCATCAGTTCGTTCCTCCGTCATAGAGTTGTTTGTATTCGTCGGGGTGGTTCTGGGAAAAGCGGAACCGCTCCGCGGGCGAGAGCTTCCGGAAGGCTTCCAGCGTCATCCTGCCGGGTTTACCCCCGTCTCCGTTCTCACCGGGTTTCCAGCCGGTAAAGGGGGGCTTCTGCTGCTCCTGCCGGAACAGGAAGGGCTTTGCTTCCTTCAGGGACTTGAGCTGCTCCTCCAGGCCGGAGAGCCTGCCGCCCTCTTCCAGCTTGAGCTTCTTTCGGTCCAGCAGCCCGGCCACGATGTCCGCGTCCTGCGCGTCCGAAAGGCCCGCGCGGATGGCGTAGGTCAGCTCCAGGTCGCTCATGGCGGCCTTGTGCTCCTGCGCCTGCTGCTCGGCGGCCTGCTGCGCCGCCTCCAGCCGGGTTTTCAGCTCCGCCGGGTCGCCCGCAGCCTTGAGCGCGTCCAGCTGGTCCTTCGTCTCCTTCGCCAGCTTTTCCGCCGCCTTCATGCGCTCGTTGACCTGATTGAAGCGCTCCTTGGGCACGTATGCGCCGTCCAGCCCGGCGATCACCTTTTCGGCCAGCTCTTCCGTCAGGCCCAGTTCCATGAGAGTCTGTTTGTTCATGCTGTTTCCTTCCGTGGATCTCGTTTTTACCGCGGTCACGGCCGCGCGTCCAGCCCGGGGATTTTTCCGCCGCCCGTGGCCATCGGCGAATTTTGGGTATCAAAAAAGCACCCCGAGAGGTGCTTGAGTGATCTAATCTTCTTTCCGTTCGAACCGGTAGCCGTGATCCCCCGGGAAAGGCGTATCGTGTTCGCCGCGAAGCAGCAGCTCCCGCGGGATCCCGTTGGGATATGCTTTGCATTCCAATTTCAGCGATGTTCGATGCTTACAATAGCTGCACATCAGAACTTCTGCTTTGGGATCATCGTAAAAGCGGCGCTTATTTAGATCATTCATATCAAAATGAATTGCCATGTCATACCTCCGTCAGTTGCAGGTCTGTACGAAAAAACCGCCGTGCAGCGCAGAGCGGTTTGAATGCAGCAGCTCAGCCAAAAACCTTGTGGTAGCACCAGAGAAGGTCTTTGAGGACGACATCAGCTTCCGCAGGAGCCAGGAAATCCAAGCGTCCTTCTTGGTACTCATTGTAATACCAGTCCAGTTCACCTTTGAGATCTTCCGACATCATATCTCTCTCAGTGCAATACTTAATAAGAGACAAAATGACATTGAATCTCTCAGCTTCATAAAGACGATTTTCGTTGAACTCATAGAGCCAATCTCCGGCTGCTTCTTCACCGTTTTTTGGTTTAGTCCACCTCATACGTTCAAGAAGCATTTCCGTAATTCCAGCATATGTAATATCGTAGCTTTCTTTTTTTCCGCGAAGAGTCATTTTTTCCGCCCCCTGTACTTCCAAACGTCTCCCTCCACACGTTTATTGGAGACAACATTAATTTTTACGTCCGGATGCATTTCCTGAAATTGTTGCATAACACCCTTGCAGCTATCGCACATGCCTCTCTCAGAGAGCATCGTGATGGACTTAAAGGGCTTGGTTTCATACAAATCGGCAAAATATTCAAATAACTTTGCTTCAGTGTCTACCCATGTGTTTTTGCGAGCAGCTCCGTCTGCTTTGGATACATCCATGTAGGAAAACCGACGCTCCTGCTTTGCCAGAACAAGTTTTGCGCTGCCCTTATACCCCTTGGTGCTGTCAGACAACGCGCTGTGCGCATAGTACATGGAAGACGTGTCCCCATCCAGATAAGCGCCCGCGATGTTTCCGCTCTTTTTGAAGTCGCTGGTAAAATTGGTGCGCTTTTCCGTGAGCACCTTCTGATCCAGCTCCAGAATCTCCGTGCGGGACAGCCTGCCCGAGTCGGTCTTATAGCTGTTGAGAATGCGGTATTGTGCGTCGGCCTTGCTCCAACCGGCAGAATCTTCGTATTTGAGCTTGCGAAACTCTTCAAAGTTCTTCGGAGCCAGCTCGCCCAGAACCTCCCGATACCGCGCAAATTGCGCCCGGTCGGCAGATTCATTATAGCTGATTTTCCGCATTTTATCAACGGTGCCCTGCCCATGAAGCGCGTCCTGCTTCTTCTTCCACTGCGCATAGGTCATGTTCGCGGGCACGTCGAAGGTCTCGCCGGTGACCACGTCCTCGGCGGGGCGCGTGCCCAGCCCCTCCATGTCCGCAAAATAAGGGGCGGTGCAGCAGCGGCACCACGGGTGGAACGGATTGGCGGTCAGGCCCGGTTCATACTCGGACGTTTTGAATACCTTGCCGTCCATCTCGCCGCATAGGCTGCAAGTATCATGATCCAGAGAGGCCACGATTTTATAGTGCTCCACATCCAGGGCGTTGTAGCAGTCCCTTTGCCCGGCGCTGGAGAAATAAGCGCTTTCCGTCATCACCAGGCGGCCGGCCTTTGCCTTGGACACAGCAAACTGCTTGGAAATGGCAGCGATGGCACGGTCCGGCGCCTCACCCAGAATGATCATCTGCGTGAGCTGGGCGTTGACGCTGTTCACGAGGCTCTGCTTGTTGGTCCAGCACCGGTCACGGAACGTCTGGTTGTCCGTGGTCCAGGGCCGGGAAAGCACCTTGGTGATGGTTTCCTCGTTGATGGCCTGCATGGTCCAGCCCACGCCCAGCCCCTTTTGCAGCTCAAAGGCCGTGTGGTAGTAGCTGCCCTCATACATCTTGCGGGCGGCGGCGTCCACAGAGTCCAGCTGGTTGGAGTACAGGACCTCTGCCTGCTGCTGAAGCTGGAGCTTTAGAGCCTCCAGCCGGGAGATATGCACCCTGGCGCTGACGTTTTCAAGCTGTTTCATCCAGGCGCCGTCAAGGGCGTTTTGCCGGCCATAGTCGATGTACTCGCCCACGGTCCAGCGAAACTCCTTGAGCTCTTTGGAATTGAGCAGCCGTTTGGCCTCTGCCAGGCCGATCTCATTGTTGGCGGCGAAGCGCTGATACCAGCGGGCGATCTGCCGCTCGATCTCGGCCTGGGCGGCGGCAAACTGCTTTTCAAGGTTCTCCACATAGGAATAAGACTGGTCCAGCAGCGCATCCTCCATGTTTTTCATGCGCCGGGCCCAGTAGGCGGCGTTAGTTTGTCTTGCCATCGTCGCCACCCTCATCGCCATTTACCGGCAGCTGGCTGCGGTTGGCCAGAAAAGCGGCCTGATAAGGATCGGTTTGCATGGCTTCCTCTTTTTCATCCTTGATGCGCTGGAGTTCCTGCTCCGGGTTTCGGCACCAGGGGTGCATCTTGACGATGGTCTCATCTGAGAGGATGCCCACGGAGTTCTTGCAGTTGTTGATGGCTTCCGTTTCGTTGATGAGCACGTCCCGGTCGAAGATGACCGTGGTGTTCTCGCCCTCAAAGCTCCTGCCGCCGGTGTTGGCCAGGTGCTTATTGACAAACCAGAGCAATTCCTCCATGCTGGCCTGAAACTCCATTTCAATGCCGTTGGCGTCCAGGTCAATATCGGAGTACATGCTCTGAATATTCATCTGGTTCGGGTTGCCGCTCATGCGGTCGTCCTTGGCGTCATAGCCTCTGGCGTTTTCCACGATGGCGTCTTTGAGCAGCGATAACAGGGTCTTGTAGTTTTCGGCGTTGACGGAGATCTCCAGCGTGTCCACGCCGCCCTCAGCCCCCTCATAGGACCGCACCTTGATGGCGCCGTAGGCGGCCAGGTTGCGGCGGAATGCGCCCAGGTCCTCGCCGTCATAGTTCTTGATGATCAGGATGGTGTTGTGGATGTCCTCCTCCATCTGATTGGCAAAGTTGCTCAGAATGTTGTTGTAGGCATCCTGAAGGCATTTGACCTTGAAGAGGAGGGGAATTTCGTGGTGGGAGCTCTTAAAGCACACCAACGGGATGCGCTCCCAGTTGTAGCCCTCCACCTTGCCGGTTTCCTCATCCTGCTTGGTGATGATGTAAGGGCCGCTGTAGCCCTCATTGTCGGGAATCAGCGCGCCGTCATCGCCACGGATGAAGCTGTCAACACCGCCCCCGTGCATGACCTCCACCTTGACCACATTCCTGGCATGTTCGGCCTCATCGTATTCCTGCACCACATAGACATGGACGGCAGCGTCCAGGATGGTGTGGTCAGCGTCCGCCCAAAATGGCAGGACCTCATCCGCAGGGAAGCGCCGGAAAGCCAGCTCCCCGTTTTCGTAATAGGGATAGAGCCAGGCCTTGCCGCCGATCCATGCCCCCTCACCAACATTGTGCATGGTACGCAGGAAACGGGCCCCGAACACGGAGCTCAGAGCCTTGGCATATTCCTTGTTTTCGGTGTCAAAGGACAGCGGACGGCCAAAGGAGTAGTTGGTCTTTTGATCCACCATCTTGGAATAGAGGTTGTTGACCAGCCGGTTGTTGGGCAGGTTCTTGAGCACAATGGGCTTGCCGTCCTCATCCAGCGCCAGCCGTTCCCGGCGGGTCACATCCTGGTAGCCGTCATAATAGGCCTCGCCCTCAAGCTGCTTTTTGCGCTCCGGACTGGTGAGCCATCTGGTGATTTCAAGCTCCAAAAAGCGCTTGTCCGTCATGCCCCGTTTGAAATTGGTGGCCACACGGCCATTGCAGTCATCTCTTAGAGTAAGTGTCACCATTGGTTTCTCACCTCACTGAAAGCGGATCAGATCAGGCGCATAGACACGGTGCACGAAGTAGCGCACATCGTCCATGCTATGGTCGTTTTCTTTGATGGGACGGTCCATCTGGGCCTTTTCATCCCAGCGATACATCCCAAATTCACGGATGCAGTCCGTGCAGCAGTCGCAGAAAAAGATGTCGCCGCTCTGGAGCCGGGTGGCCACATTGCGGATGCCGTCCAGCACGGAGTTGGAGGCTTTTTCGGCGCGGTAGCGATCATGGCGGCGGATGACCTCAATGAAAGAGGCCGCCGATGGGTCCACGATGATGGCGGACACATGCAGGCCGCCGGCCAGGCGCTCCAGCTCCGTGTAGTGCTCCTCATCGGTGCGCTGGCGGCCCTCCTTGCGGCTGTCATAGTAATACTCCCGCATCCTGTACCACTTGCCGCCAGCCCTGCCCCAAAGGCCAATGCTGGTGGGGTTGATGGTGCCGTAGTCGCAGGACATCACATACTTTTCATACGGCCTTGGGACGCTGGGCACCACATGAAAGTCCTTGCTGAACATCGTGTAAATAAGCCCCTCCGCCACCACCCACAGGCCCCGGATAAAGCGATCATAGAAAACGCCGGAGTAAAGGCTCTCATACCTTGCCTTGACTGCGGCGGAGAGGCTGAGGTTGTCATCCATGGTGAAATGGAGGTGCAGCATGTTCCGCTTGCCGGCCTCCAGCACCCACTTGGTATAAAACCAATGGCTGGGGCCCTCCGGGTTGCAGTTAAACCACAGCTTGGCCCCCTCAACAGAGCAGCGGGCCGTGGCCTGGTTGACGAAGCTCTCCGGCATCAGGGCCACCTCATCGAGCAGGATGCCTGCCAGCGTGATGCCTTGGATGAGTGCGGCGCTGCTTTCGTCTTTGCCGCCGAACAGGTAAAAGCTGTTGCTCCTGCCGCCCGCGCTCACCACGATCTTGTTCTCAGCGCGGTGCTCCTTAAAAGAGAAAACACCCGCCAGCCAGACGGGCAGGTTGCTTGTCACATTGCGGCGCAGGCTCTCAATGGTCTTGCCGCAGATGGCAAACTTGCAGCCGTCAAAGCGGGTCATGGCCCACAGGATAAAGCCCACCGTCATGGCCACCGTCTTGCCGGAGCGGATGGAGCCGTCACAGAGGATGCCGTCATAGACCTCAAAGCCGGGCCTGTTCCACCAGGTCATGGCCAGATTTTGCCGGGTGCTCAATCTCTGGTATTTCATCCGCGTCGATCTCCTCTCTGGTGCTCTGGTCAATGACCTCAAAGATGTTGTTTTCAGCGTCCACTCCATGGCTGTGCGCCTCATCAGCGGTGTACTTGTCCACCAAAATACCCAGAGTAGTGGCAAGCTGGGGCAGTGTGGAAGCGTCCATCTTTACAGGGTCATCCATTGCCTCGATGAGGCGGTCCAGCAGCCCACAAACCCGGCTTTTCTGCCTGTTCATGTACTCCAGAATGGCAACGGTGTTTTGCTCTTTTTTATGGGCAACTATTTTCGCCGTTTTCGCATCGCCGTTTATGTGACGGCGGGCGGTTGTTTCAGACACGCCAAAGGCTCTGGCAACGGCCCTATAATTCTGACATTCGGCATACATGGCAATCATCTTTTTGTGCTGCTTGTCAGAGATTTTGGCCACACTCACCACCCCATCACATAGTAAAAGCCGCCCGCATCGGACGGCTCTAAAAAATCGTCAGAATGAAACAGCGGCAAGGGGCTGGGTTTCATCATCCGTCACTTTGCCGCTGTTCAACCAAGGAGGTATTGCGTCATCTTGAGGCACTACCCACAGGATATAGTGTACCAC
>JAEYFO010000134.1 GCA_023402915.1 Bacillota bacterium
GGGCTATTACAACGAGCCGGAGCTGACGAAGCAGACCATGGTCCGCGGCTATGTCCGGTCTCAGGACATCGGCTATCTGGATGAAGAAGGATATTTGTGCTTCGTGGGCCGGGCGGGGGACGTCATCAACACTGGCGGGAATAAAGTCGCGCCGGAAGAAGTGGAAAGCGCCGCCATGTTTTTTGACGGAATTCTCGAATGTGCGTGCAGCGCAGAAGCGGACGCGCTCCTTGGGCAGGTTCCGGTGCTGTATGTGGTTCCGGAGCGGCCGGACGTGCCGTTCGACACGGCGGGCCTGCTGGCATTTTTGGCGCAACGGCTCGAAACCTTCAAGCAGCCGCGAAAGGTGGTGCTCCTTCGTGCCGTGCCGCGCAATTACATGGGAAAACCTCAGCGAAAGCGCTGCCGTGACGCGCAGCGGCTCTAAAACGGACAAAGGAGGGAGAAAAATGCCGCAGATAGAACAGGTCAGGGCGCTGCTGCAAACGACGGTGCCAAGGCTCGATTGGGACGATCCGCGTCCGCTGATGGATGCGGGGCTGCTCGATTCGCTGGACGTATTGATGATCGTCTCGGCGCTCAACGAGGCCTTTGGCGTGGAGCTGCCCTCGACGGAGCTGACCGCAGCGAATTTCAATTCCGTAAAAGCGATCTGGAGACTGTGCCAAACCTACGCAGTCTCTAAGCGATAAAAACTATTTTGAACAGGAAAAGAGGAATACGATCCATGAAACAGCAATGGTATCGAAAGGCTGCCGCGCTGCTGTGTGCGGCGGCGCTGACGCTGACGGCAGGCTGCGCCGCGCAGGCCCCGCAGCAGGAGCAACCGCAGCAGACGGAAGAACAGCCCTCTGCCGCGCCGGAAACGCAAACGCCCGCGCCGACGGAAGAACCCGCTGCCGAAGCGTCGGGATTTACTGTGGAAACGCTCGCCGAGGGTCATGGTTCTCTCAAGAGCACGACGGACGAAGCCGTGACTGAAGAACAGCTCAAGGCGATTTATAAAGCTGTTGAGGCCATGACCGTTGGCAATGAAAAAATGTGGCATTTGACGGTCATCCCCACGCTCGATCTGATTCAGGAGCTGCTGCCCACCTATAACGAAGCGGGCCTGATCCACGAGGGCAATGTGGCGATCATCGTTTCCTGCACGTCGGAGACGGGAACGAGTGGACAATACGAAGTTCCGGATCAGACGGCTGTCATGGCGGCGGGCATGGTCGCGCAGCAGATCTGCGTGGCGGCGCAGATGCAGGGACTGGGCTTCAAGGTCATTACGGACTGCATCCACGAGTCGTCCTATACGCTTTACAAGGACAACATCCCCGATGAAGAGCACCTGCTCAAAAAGGGCATGGATTGGGTCAGTTGGCTGCGGCAGTTCGCCATTAACAAAGAAAACTATTACGTCATGAGCGGCAGCGATGAGGGCATCAAAACGCTGGACGGCAGCTATGTGGCCCTCAACAACAACGGCTATACCTACTATGAGCAGGATGGTGTAACGCCAGCGAAAAAGCGGAAGGTGGACTATCAGGAGGGGTACATGACGCCGGTGGCAGTGGTGCTCCTTGGAAATACGGAGGACGAGCCGGAACGCCAGACCATTCACAGCCAGAATGTGGTCACGATGTGGGATGGCAGCTATATGCCCTACATCGAAGATTACGGCGTCAGCGGAAAAGGCGCTGAAGCTACGGCAACCCCGCAGCCCAATTCCTGACGAAACGAGCGGCGAAGCAGCCTTGACGGGCCGGTTCGCCGCTTTTTTATTGCGGGAAAAATTACGGCGCGGAGGGAAGCGGAAAATTTTACGCAGAAACAGGGCGTTGCCGCCAAAAGGGAGTAAAAAGAGAGAAGCAGGGGGCGGCTGCGATTTTTTTGAAAGTTTTCCGAAAAACCTGAAAAGTTGAAAAAGCCAAAAAGCATAAATCGAAAAATCCGTCGGAACCGTCCAGCGGATTTTTTTGCGCCCCTGATGAAGGGAAAAAGGGGAGCCGCATTTTGAATTGAAAGAGTTAAAGGATGTACTGGGAAATCGTGGCGCAGATGGTTTTGATGTCCACTTTGGACTTGAAATCGAACTGGAGATGGGTTCCGTTGCTGAAAACCAGCGTCAACTCGCTGTCGATATCCAGCATACCGGCGGTTTCGATTCCGAAATACTGCACCTTGGAATAGGGATAGGAAAAATAAGAAACTTTTTTCCGGTGATGCCCTGCACGTTTACGACGAAAACGCGCTTGTCCGTAAAAAGCACCTGATCGCGAATCGTCGCAAACGCCTGAAGAATCCGTTCTCCGCCGACCAGAAAACCGACCGCTTCCGGGCGAATGTCGGAGAGAGAAATTTCTTTGAGGTTCATCAAATTGGCGTCCGAGAGAATGCCGGAAGAAATGTTTGCCATAAGAAAAACGGCGTCATTTCTTTGAGAATATCGAAAGCATATCGTACCGCGGCAGGGCTGTCAATTTGAAGGCGGGATTCTTCATGAAAACATAAGACTTTCGCGCAAAAAAGCTTCTGCACAAAAAGAAAACTCCCTCACACAAATGCGAAGGAGTTCAGTGGTCGAGGTGACAAGATTTGAACTTGCGACCTTCTGGTCCCGAACCAGACGCGCTACCAAGCTGCGCTAC